>NZ_CDWWEW010000544.1:1389-2699 GCF_977966315.1 Frankia sp. CeRuru1 | reverse complement strand
CCTGTAGATCACGGAGGTGTCTAACGTCTTCGTGGTCCGGGAGCGCACGTGCCTGTGGGGGCATTGTCGCGTGACGCGGCCGGTGTGGTGGGAGCCGGCGCGGTGTCGCGTGAGGGAATCTGGCAGCGGCTGCACGCGATGGGCGAGCACCGGGGCCGACGTGGGCGGGTCTACCCGCTGGCGGTGCTGGCGGCGGTGTGGCGGTGCGCGCTGACCGCGGCGGGCCATGACCGGGTCACCGCCGTGATCGAATGGCTCGCCGGCACCACGGAGGAGGAACGGCGCCGGCTGCGGCTGCCGTACGACCCGTTTGACGGCTACCGGCTGCCGAGCGAGTCGACGATCCGCCGGTTCCTCAACGACACCGACGACGCGCGGCTCGCCCGCGCACTGCTCGATCCGCCGCTGGCCGACCCGGCCCCGCCGAAGCCGGCGTCACCCGAGGCGGCGGGAGAAGCGGTGCGGGCGGTCTACGCACTGGATGGGAAGACCAGCCGCGGCGCGAAGCGCGCCGACGGGCGGCAGGTCCAACTGGTCGGGGTCGCCGACCAGGCGACCGGCCGGCTGGTCAACCAGCACGAGGTGGACTCGAAGAGCAATGAGACGAAGGCGTTCCGCCCTGTCCTCGAGCCCCTCGACCTTGCCTGCGACCTGTTGACCTTCGACGCTCTGCATACCGTGCGCGACCATCTCGACTGGCTGGTCACCGACAAGAAGGCCCATTACCTTGCGGTCGTGAAGGGCAACCAGCCAACGCTGCGCGCGTTCCTGGCCGCGTTGCCGTGGGCGGACGTCCCGGTCGCCGACACCACCCACGACCATGGCCACGGCCGTGACGAGACCCGCACGCTGAAGGCCGCGACCGTCGAGCACGCCGAGTTCCCGCACGCTCGCCAGGCCGTCCGGATCCAGCGCTGGCGCCGGGAGAAGGGCAGGAAACCCAGCCGGGAGACGGTCTACGGCATCACGGATCTGGCCTTCGAGCAGGCCTCGGCCGGGTTCCTCGCCGACACCGCCCGCGGCCAGTGGATCATCGAGAACCGTCAGCACCACGTCCGTGACGTCACTTTCGGTGAGGACGCGAGCCGGAGCCGGACCCGCCGCGGCCCGGCCAACCTCGCGATCTTCCGCGCCACTGTCGCGCACGCGGTCCGTGCCGCGGGCCACCGCTACGTTCCGGCCGGGCGCCGGGCCTGCAAGACCGCCACCGCCGCGCTCGACCTGCACGGCTTTCCCTGACGATACGGACATCCAGGCCGTCCCGTCGGCGCGCGGACGAGCCGGTCATAACGCGAACGTGCCGGAGCCCT
>NZ_CDWWEW010000544.1:0-732 GCF_977966315.1 Frankia sp. CeRuru1 | reverse complement strand
ATCCATTCGAAGATTCGAAGATGGCGTTGGCAAGTTCGTCGCGGTTCTCCCAGGTGTGTCGGTCGAGTATCTCGAGTTGTAGGGTGCCCCAGAAGGACTCCATCATCGAGTTGTCGTAGCAGTCGCCGACCGTGCCCATCGACGGGAGTAGTCCGGCGATGCGCAGCCGGTTTCCGAACGCCCACGATGTGTATTGCGTTCCGTGGTCGCTGTGCAGGATTGTCTGTTTCTCTGGTGGCCGTCGGCGAAGAATCGCCATGCCGAGGGCATCGAGGACGAGTTCGGTGCGGATGTGGTGCGCGATTGACCAGCCGATGATGCGCCTCGAATAGGCGTCCATCACGGCCGCGCAGTAGAGTTTCCCGTCTCCGGTGGGGTGTTCGGTGATGTCGGTCAGCCAGAGCCGGTCTGGGGCGTCGACGGCGAACTGCCGGTTGACCAGGTCCTCGGCGGTCGCCTCGGCGACAGGACCGCGGCGGGCTCGGCGCCGGTAGACGCCCTGCAGGCCGGCCTCTCGCATCAGCCTTGCGACCCGTTTGTGGTTGACCGGCACGCCCAGGCCGAGGGCGAGTTCGGCGTGGACCCGCGGCCAGCCGTAGGTCCCCCGCGACTCGCGATGAATGCGTTCGATCTGTTTCGCGAGCAGGGTGTTCTCCTGTTCCCGTAACGACGGTGGCCGGCCGATCCAGTCGTAATATCCCGACCGGGACACGCCCAGTACTCGGCAGGCCA
>NZ_CDWWEW010000543.1:1232-2522 GCF_977966315.1 Frankia sp. CeRuru1 | reverse complement strand
CGGCGGGATCGCGGGTACCGGCGGGGTGCGTGCCGCCGCGCGAAGTGGCGGCGATCATGGCGCAGCAAAACATCCGATGGGTGCTACGGAGTCAAGTCGGGCGGCCGATGATGACGGTGGCGAGGGCGTTCCGGGGAGAGAGGAGCGTGGATGGAAGCGGACGGATGGAATCACTGCCCGCGGTGCGGTCGGCGGGTGGCGATCCCGGTCAACAGGGGGCAGGCTTGCCACCGCTGCAACCCAACAACTGGCAGGGAGGCGGAGCAAGATAGGCAATTTGTCTACAAATTGCGGCGTTCTGGAGGACGCTGGGGCCGGACCGAGCGCGGTCCGGATCTTCCGGCTGGCAGGGTGGTGGATCATGCAGGACGAGGACGAGGGCGCGGACGATCCCGTGGTGAGGATTCCCGCGACGAGCACGACGAGTATCCCCGCGGCACCTGTGGCCAGGGCCAGCAGCACCGTCGCCGTCAGCGCCGAGAACACGCTCATCCTCTCTCCACGGCATCTACCGCTGCGCTGATCCGGGCGGCCGTGGTCGCCACCTTCCGTCGACGCGGCGGCCGACGCCCTGGTGCGCCGGGTCGGCCGCCGCACGGCGGCCCGTCGCCGCACGGGTAGCCTCGACGCGGCGGCTGCAGGCGGCTGAGGGCCCCGCTGCTGCGGGCCGGTCGGGTTGGGCCCGGTGACGCTGACCGGGCTGGCTACGGCCGGGGTGGGCGGCGGCCGAACAGCGTCTCCAGGCCCAGCTCCAGGTCGGACTTGGCGAGTGTCTTCTCGAGGGTGCCGGCGGCCAGCTCGTCGGCGACGGCGAGGACCTGGTCCACGAGCGCGTGTTCCTCGGCGACGAGCGCGATGTAGCTGTCGACCGCGGCCCGGGTCGCCGGGTCGGTCGCCGTGGTCTGCCAGCGCCGGCCCTGTTCGGCGAACAGCTCGGTGTCTTGGCGGGTCTCGGTGAACGTGGCGCGCAGCCGGGTCACGGTGGCGTCATCGAGGAGGTACGGCTGCTGCTGCGCGCGGGTGAGCATCGTCAGCTGGTCCCGGGCCAGGGTGATGCCCTGGTGGACGTGGGCGGTCAGTATCCCTACCGCGCTCAGTGGCTGCCAGGTCGGCTCACGGTCGGCCATCACGGCCCCCCTTCCGCCCCGGGCGGTCCAGCGCCGCCGCGACGGTGCACACCGTAGTGGCCACGGCCGGGGACGCTGACCCTGCCCACGCGAAGGGTCCCTGGCAGCGCGCCGAGAGCCCGTGATCGTTGGGGGTGGTTGGTCAGGTGGCGGCTGCGGCGTC
>NZ_CDWWEW010000543.1:0-837 GCF_977966315.1 Frankia sp. CeRuru1 | reverse complement strand
GCGGTGTGCTCGGCGCGGCCCGGGGCGTGGCGTAGGGCGTAGGTGGCGGCTGTGGCGGCGCGGGCGGGGCCGGCGAGGTAGGGCGCGGTCAGGCACAGCGACGTGAGCGGGATGGTGAGGGCGGCGCGGGTGGTGTGGCTGGCGGCGCGTAGTGCGGCGAGCTCGGTGGGGTCGGCGCCGGCGAGGCGGGCGTCCTCGCGGACCCACATGGCGCGGCGGTGGTCGGCCAGCGCCGCGGCGAGGGCCGCCACGGCGCTGTGCCGGGCGGCGCGGTCGGCCTGGTGTCGGGTGGCGCGGGCGGCGGCCCACTGAGTCAGGCCGCCCGCGAGGGTGCCCGCCGGCGCGGCACCGGCGGCGATGATCGCCTCACCATGATTCCTCCCGATCGGATTTGTGTACTGAAACGGTACGTCAATATGGCGGGATCGTGTACCGGTTCGGGATGGAAACTCGGTACGGTGGCCAGATGTCGCCCCGACCTGGACGCCCGACCTGGACCCCGACCGGTGACGAGCAGCGCGCGTTGGACGAGCTCGCCGCGCTCGCCGCGGCCGCGGCGGAGGCGGCGTGCCGGCGCGGGGTGCCGGTGGACCGCCTCGCCGCCGTGGTCAGGCGGGGGCGGACGACGGTGTACCGGCACCTGGACGGGGACCCGGCCTGATCCCCGGTCACGCTCGCGGACAGTGACCCCGGCCCCGCCCGTCCCCGTCGACATCCTCGGTTTCTGACAGGGGAACCTGGCCAGCCATCTGACAGGGGAACCTGGCCAGCCATCGGAGGGGGATACGCCCCGGCTGGCCTGCGAGTGTCAGCCGCCGGTCCCCCTCCGTCCTTAAT
>NZ_CDWWEW010000542.1:1405-2510 GCF_977966315.1 Frankia sp. CeRuru1 | reverse complement strand
CACCCCCGCCGAGACCTACCTTCAGGTGTTAATCGACCGGCCGGAGGTCCTCCTGGCACAGGGGGAGGTGAGCGGGCGGCCCGGGGCCACCGCCGCCACTCTCTGGGACGAGCCGATCCGCCGGCTCGACGCCGAGGCACCGGCCGCCGGCCACCTGCTGCGGATCGTCGCGCACGGCGACAACGAACCGATCCCGATCCGGCTGTTCACCGCCGAGCCGGACGCGATCCCCGATTCCGGGCTGCGGGCGGCGGCCGGCGACCCGCTCGCCCTCGCCGACACCGTCGGCGCCCTGGAGCGGTACGGCCTGGCCCACCGCGACACGGACACCGTGACGATGCACCGGCTGGTGCGGGCCGCCGTGCACACCCACACCAGCCCCGACCAGGCCGACGAGATCGTCGCGACCATGACCCGGATGCTGCGCGCGGCCCTGCCCGACGCCGTCACCGCCAACCCGGAAGCCTGGCCCGCCTGGCGGGAGCTGCTCCCGCACACGCTCGCCGTGCTCGACGCCACCGACGCCGACCCCACCGACGCCGACCCCATCGACGCCGACGCCACCGACCGTCTGGAGGCAGACAGTCCGGAGGCCGCCTGGCTGGCGGAACGCTCGGCGGCCTACCTGCTCGAGCAGGGCCGGGCCGACCAGGCCCTCCCCCTCGCGGCCCGCGCCCTGGCCGCCCGCGAGCGGCTCGACGGCCCGGCGCACGTCGACACCCTGGCTTGCCGGGAGACCCTCGCACAGGTGACCCTCGCCGCCGGCCGGATCGACGCCGCCGGCCGCCTAGCCGAGCGCACCGTCGCCGACCGCGAACGCGTCCTCGGCCCCGAGCATCCCGCCACCCTGGTCAGCCGGGACACCCTCGCCTGGGCGTTCCAGAAGGTTGGCCAGGTCGACCACGCGGTCAACCTGTTCCAGCGCACCCTCGCCGAGCGAGAACGCATCCTCGGCCCCGAGCACCCCGACACCCTGGAAGGCCGGCACAGCCTCGGCCGCGCCTACGACGCCGCCGGCCGCGGCGACGAGGCGGCCCGACTGCTGCGGGACACCCTCGCCGACCGGCGGCGGATCCTCGGCCCGGAGCACCCCGCCACCCTCGAC
>NZ_CDWWEW010000542.1:0-1046 GCF_977966315.1 Frankia sp. CeRuru1 | reverse complement strand
CCCGGAGCCCCCCGCCACCCTCGACACCCGCCACAGCCTCGCCGTCGCCTACCGCCGGATCGGGGCGGTAGGCGACGCCGTGCCGCTGTTCGAGCAGACCCTCGCCGCCCGCGGACGGGTCCTCGGCCCCGAGCATCCCGCCACCCTCGGCAGCCGCCACCAACTCGCCGTCACCCACCACCAGGCCGGACGGCTCGACGACGCCACGCGCGAGTTCGGCCGCGCGCTGACCGGCCGCGAACACACCCTCGGCCCCGACCACCCCGACACCCTCGAAACGGTCGACGGACTCGCCCGCGCCCACCTGCGGGCCGGACGACTCGATGACGCCGAACGTGAGTTCGGCCGCGCGCTGACCGGCCGGGAACACACCCTCGGCCCCGACCACCCCGAGACCACTGAGACCCGCGAGAACCTCGCCACCGCCCACCTCAGGCTGGGCCGACCCGGCGACGCCGTCCCCCACCTCGAACGCGCCCTCGACCGCCACGAGCACGTCCTCGGCCGCGACCATCCGCGCACCGTCGACGCCCGGAACGCCCTCGCGACGACCTACCGGCGCACCGGCCAGCTTGAGGCGGCCGTGCCGCTGCTCGAACGGCTACTCGCCGACCGGAGTCGGGCGCACGGTGTCAGCGACGCGCGCACCCTGCGCACGGCCGACGGGCTCGCCGAGGTCTACCGGACCACCGGCCGGCTTCCGCAGGCCGTCGACCTGAACGAACGTGTTCTCGCCGTCCGCGAGCGGCTCCTCGGCCCCGGCCACCCCGACACCCGCGCCACCCGGGGCGCCCTCGCCGACACCTACCGCCAGGCCGGCCGGCCCGCCGACGCCGTCCCCCTCTACCGCGCCGCGCTCACCGACGCGCTACGCGAGCACGGCCCGTTCCATCCGGACAGCACCCGGGCCCGTCGCACCCTCGCCGACACTGTTGGCGAGGTCCGCCACGATCAGCCGCCTCTCGAACGGCCGATCCCGGCCGAGCCGAGGTTCCGCCACCGCGACCCCTGACTGACGCCGGCACGCCGGTCACCGCGGGTCGGCC
>NZ_CDWWEW010000541.1:2469-2960 GCF_977966315.1 Frankia sp. CeRuru1 | reverse complement strand
CCATTATGCGGCTTGTGGGTGCTCCCCGTCAAACTCGGCCTCGTACTCGACGGGCGTCATGTAATTGATCGTGGAATGTATCCTTCTGCGGTTGTAGTACGTCTCGACGTAGTCGAAGATTCCGGCGCGGAGCTGTTTCAGGCCGGCGAAGGCGTGGAGGTGGACGAACTCCTTCTTCAGGGTCGCCCAGAACGATTCCGCGGCGGCGTTGTCAAAACATATACCGGTCCGCCCGACCGAATTCCTGATCTTGTTTTTCTTGCAGAACTCGACGAAGTCGTGGCTGGTGTACTGGCTGCCGCGGTCGGCGTGGAAAATCACTCCCTCGGGTGGTCGCCGACGGAAGATTGCCATGCGTAACGCGTCGAGGACCAGGCCGGCGCGCAGGTGGTTGTCGACGGCCCAGCCGACGACTTTCCGCGAGAATGCGTCGATCACCGAGGCGACATAGCACCAGCCTTCTCCGGTGCGCACATATGTTATGTCGCCGT
>NZ_CDWWEW010000541.1:1362-2137 GCF_977966315.1 Frankia sp. CeRuru1 | reverse complement strand
ACCACAATTCATTTGGCCTCTTCGCGGTGAAGTCCCGGCCGACGAGGTCGGGCAGCGACGAGGGCTCGGCGGCCTGGACGGTCGTGAGGTGCCTGCGGGGCCGCGGGTGCACGCTGACCAGACCCAGCTGGGCCATGAGCCGCTGGACCCGCTTGTAGGCGACCCGGACGCCCTGGCGGCGGAGGTCGGCGAAGATCCGCCGCACGCCGTACCGGCCGTGGCGCGCGTCGAAAATCGCCCGGATCTTCGTGGACAAGGTGATGTCGTCCCGCTCGCGTTTCGACGGTCCGCGGTTCTTCCAAGCGTAGTAGCCGGCGCGGGAGACGCCGAGGTTCCGGCACAGGTAGTCGACGGGGAACGTGTTCACACCGTCGGCGGGAGCAGGCTTCTTCGGGGCGTGGGCCGAGATGAACTCGAACCTCACTTCTAGTCGCTCGCGAAGAAGCTCGCGACTTTTTTAAGAAAGCGTTGTTCATCTGCAGCTGTGCGTTCTTCTTCCGTAGCTCCTCGAGTTCGGCGCGCTCGGACACCGATAGCGGCCGCTCCTTGCCCTCGTCGGAATCCTTTGCTTTCTTCACCCACTACCCCAAGCTCGTCTCGTTGATCCCAAGGCTCTTCGCCACCTCGGCGATCGTACGGTCCGAACCAAGGACGAGAGCGACCGCCTCGTCCTTGTACTCCTGGGTGAACTTCCTCCGCGTCGATCCCATCCCTGGATCTCCCTGGTAGTCAGTGGACTTTACGTCGACTGTCTACGAGATCGGGATCGCTTCAG
>NZ_CDWWEW010000541.1:0-978 GCF_977966315.1 Frankia sp. CeRuru1 | reverse complement strand
TTACGGCCCACCGGGCCGGCGAACCAGCCAGCCTCCACCGGGACCAGCCCTGATCGCGTCCAAGACGGTCGCCATCGGGCCTACCCGCGGGGCGCATCCGGCCGCGTCAGAGAAACGGCGATCGACCGAGGTCCCGCGCTAACCCGCGTGGCGGATCGAGCCTTCGAAGTAGATGCGACAAAGTTGCGCCTGAGGCTACGCTCGCGTCGATGACAACCAGCGCATCCGAGCCTGCGGGGCATATGCCGACCGCCGGCGACCCCGCAGCCACCCGCCGGATCTTCGGCCCGCTGGCCGAGTCCTGGGACAGGCACAGCCAGCCCGACGGGATCCTGGTGCACTGGGCCGTCAACCTGACCCGCGTCCAACCCGGCGACCTGGTCCTCGACGTCGGCTGCGGCACCGGCGTGGCCCAGCCCGCGCTACGCGCGGCCACCGGCGCCCACGGCCGGCTACTCGGCGTCGACGTGACCGAGGAGATGCTGCGCGCCGCCACCCACCTGGGCCGCGACCGGCTCGCCCACCTGGTCCTCGCCGACGCCTGCCACCTTCCCCTGCCAGACAGCACCGCGAACGTCGTCTTCGCCGGCGGCCTCCTACCCCACCTGCACCATCCAGCACGAGCCCTCGCCGAGTTCCGCCGCGTAGCCCGCCCCACCGCCCGACTAGCGATCTTCCACCCGCTCTCCCGGACACGACAGCCCGGTTTCCCAATCCGGCGTTGCGGCTGCTGCTCGGGGTGCTGGCCGTCGCGCTGGCGATCGTCTGTCTGGCTGAGGCGACCTGACCGTTCGGTGGTGCGACCTGCCGCACCTGGGGCGTCCGGGCTTGATGGGGGCCCCGGTGTGAAGAACAGGTGCGACGCTGCGCCGTGGTGGGTGCGCGCGGCGCTGGCCGTCGTCAACGCATTGGCTGTGGGTTCGCGGGCTGGCTATGCGGCGTGGCGTCCGGCTGGCCGTAGGGGTGTGCTCGTAGTAC
>NZ_CDWWEW010000540.1:2269-3535 GCF_977966315.1 Frankia sp. CeRuru1 | reverse complement strand
TCGAACCCGTGCCCGCTGGCATCGACGTCCTTGCCCACCGCGCACCCGCCGTCGACCTGCGGATCGGTGGACAGCGGCTGCGTCTGGTCGGCCTCTACGTCCCGTCCCGGGGGCCGGCCGAACGCCGCGACGAGAACAAGCGCGCCTTTCAACATGCCGTCACCCGCGCGCTGCCCAATCTCCTCGCCGGCTTCGAGGGGCCGGTCGTGGTCACCGGCGACCTCAACGTCGTCGAACCCGGCCACGTCCCGCACTACCCGGTCTTCGGCCGCTGGGAGTACGACTTCTATCGTTCCTTCACCGACGCCGGCCTCACCGACGCCTACCGCGCCCTGCACCCCGACGCCCCGGGCCACAGCTGGTACGGCCGCGGCGGCAACGGCTACCGCTTCGACCACACCTTCCTCACCGTCGACCGGCTCGACTTGACCCGCTGCGACTACGTTCATGCCCCTCGCCACGACGGCCTCAGCGACCATGCGGCGATGGCCATCGCCGCTGTCGTTGCTCCCGGGCAGCTCCAGCCGTAGTTCGCCGGCGTCAGTTCGATTCCGCCGCGATCCAGGCGAGGATCACCCGCCGTACGAAGGCTCCCCCTTCGGCGAGGCCCATGGCCGACGTCTTGCTCGGGGTGCCGGGCATCCTGGCGTGCCGTGCGGCCTGTCCGCTGATGCCGGGATGGTTCGCGGCCTGCGTGAAGGCCCGCGCTTCGGCTTTCGTCACCCAGCCGAGGGCTGCCGGGTCGCGGCCGTCCTGCACGATCTCCCACACCTTGTAGAGCTCGACCCACCCGAGGTGCGTGGTCCGGCCGAGTATCGCCAGGGCCTCCGCGAGCGCCGGACCGCGGGCGCGGCAGCTGCCTGCGGAGGGCCCGGCGGCGGTGGCGGCTCGGAGGCCACCGCGTCACCTCCTATGACGACGCTCCCGACGCGGGTGGTGCACCTGATCGTCTTAGGCGTGAGGACGGCATGACGCCGATCACCGTCGTCGTACATCCCGGTCAGCTCGACGGCGTGGAAGTCGGTGCTGTTCAACCAGCCGATGCCGTTGACCCAGGCGAGCACCCCGGCCGCTGCCTCGTAGAAGGCCGTGTCCTCGGGCCGGTGGTCCACCGCCGTCGAGGTGAGGTAGTAGCCCTCCTCGTCCCGGACGACCTGAGTGCCACCCGTGGGCAGGACCCGCGAGAGCAGGGCGAGGTCGGTCTCCCCGCCCCGTAGACGCGCTTTCAAGGCCATTCGCCCAGCGTACGGTCCTTGGCGATCTCCT
>NZ_CDWWEW010000540.1:860-1572 GCF_977966315.1 Frankia sp. CeRuru1 | reverse complement strand
CCGCCACACGCGGACATCAACGACGCCTACTGCGGTGAGCGAAGCCGCTGCTGGCGTTCGGACTGGCAGACACCGGTGACCGCTCCATCCCTCGACCTACACGGACGATCTCGACGCACTGAGGTTCTCGCGGTGGAAGAAGCCGTCTGCCGGGTGAGCCATCTCCGCTGGTCAGTGGCCCTCCAACGGCTCGAACGGCTTCTTCGTGCGCGGGGGAATGACCAGCCCCGCGCCGGCTGCAACTGTCAGGCGTCACCTGATCTGGCCTTGCGTCAGTGGAGGTGGCCAGTCGCGGGTCCTGCGTCATCCGATCTGGCCGATCGACCTGTCAGCCGAGACGCACGGCCCGTTTGCCGGCGACGTCGCTCGGAAGGGGCCAGATCGAGTGACGGTCGTCGGACTTGAGCGCGTCAAGGCAGTCGGCCGACCACCAGCTCACGGCGCTCCCGCAGGCAACTTCAAACGACGCCTGACAGCAACCATGATCTCGAACATTCCCAAGGTCGAGAGGTTGCGCAGCCGATGACGACCGAGCAGACGACCTCGGCGAGCCGGCCAGCCGGTTGGCTGGCCGCGCTGCCCGAACGCCGGCTTCTGCTCGATGTGTCGCTGTGGTCGGCGGATCTGGCCGCGCTCGGGACGGAGCTCGATCGGACCAGCGGCGTCGCTGACCTGATCCACTTCGACATCGCGGACGGGTACTTCGTGCCTG
>NZ_CDWWEW010000540.1:0-501 GCF_977966315.1 Frankia sp. CeRuru1 | reverse complement strand
ACCTGATGTTCTCCCCAGCCATGCTTGCGGTCCTTCGCGCTCGGACGACGGTCCCGTTCCACGCCCACCTGCTGGCGCGCCGGCCGATGGCGCTCATCGACGCGGTCACCACCGCTGGCGCCGATCTGATCACGGTGCCAGCCGAGATCGACGATGCCGCGCGTGCCCTGCATCGCATTCGCGAGAACGGCAAGGCGGCCGGCCTGGCGCTTGGCGTGGACACCCGGGTCGTCGAGGCCCGTCCCTACCTCGGCGCGATCGACGTGCTGGTGGTCGTCTGCACACCTGGCGGCGCGCGGGACGCCGCGCTGACCCTGGCCGCTCTGCGCCGCGTCCACGCCGCGCGCCGACTCGTTGAGGCGACCGGGCACCAGCGCCCCGTGCGGCTCCTGGCCGAGGGAGGGGTCGGCGCGCGCACGGTTGGGCCGCTCAGTGTCGCCGGGGTCGACGGCCTCGTCACCGACCTGCCCGTCCTCAGCGACGACCCCGCGGGCACCGCCC
>NZ_CDWWEW010000539.1:1480-2528 GCF_977966315.1 Frankia sp. CeRuru1 | reverse complement strand
ATGTTGTCTCCCCCGTGAGTCGTCATATGCTGATACGGAGGAACCTACTAGCGATGAGATAGAAGGTGTATGGGGAGATAGGCGAGGGACGGTCAACAGCCACACAACTAGCGGGACGCTAGTATGTCCCGCGTGGACAGCCCCGACGACCTGCTCAGCTACGCCGACGTCCAGGCCCTCATGGCCAGCCGCGGGCACACCATCAAGGTCTCCAGCCTGCGCGCGATGCGCCGCATGAAGCAGATGCCCGAACCGGACGAACTCCCTGTCGCCGACCGTCCCCGCTGGCGCCGCTCCACCGTCGAGCAGTGGCTTGCATCTCGGCCCGGACGGGGTGCCCGTACCGACTTGCGCCCGGCGCAGGACGACTCCGCCAGTAGATGACCGGCTACCACCACCGTGTCGCATTGTTCTGGGCTGATCATCCCGACTGGGATCCGTGCTGGCACCCGGACAGATAGGCCGCCGGCGCCCCCCTCTTGCCGGAAACACCGCATCTACCCGGTGAGTCTGGGTAACGGCCGGAGGGGTCTGCGGCCCGCCTGGTCGGCGCCAGCGTGTGCTGGCATCCCCTCCGGATAGAGCCGGAGCCCCTTTTGGAGGGGCTAAAGGAGCCCCTTTTGGAGCCTCTCCGGGCAGGGCGACACGCCGTCCGCGTGGGTCGCTGCTGGGGCGTCCGGCGCGCCGGTTGGGGGCTCCTGGGAGCGTGCGCGGTGCGCATGCTCCATATGTGCCGTCGGGGGGTTGGTGACGGCTGGTGCCGTCCTGACAGTGACCTGGCGGATCGACGGATGCAATACGACACCCTTGATCATCGGAGAGCGAGATATCCATCCGTGGGCCTGTTCGGGGGCCTGTTCGGGCCGAGGTCTACGGTGCGGGGATGCGGCGACGGCGCGGGGCGGATGCGGCGGACGGCTGGCTGGCGGGTCTGGTCCGGGCGGCCGCGGCGGGCGATCCTGTCCCGGCTGCCGATCTGCGGGATGGTCTGCGGCGCCTCGCCGCGGCGGGCGGCGAGGCAGCGTGGGCCGGCCGGGCGGAGCGGATC
>NZ_CDWWEW010000539.1:0-1452 GCF_977966315.1 Frankia sp. CeRuru1 | reverse complement strand
CTGGTCGCGGCGGCCCGGACGGGCACGACCATCCGTCCGCCGCTGGCCTGGACGGAGATCGCCGGGCTCCTGGGCGAGGAGCTCGGCGTGGTGATGGCCCGCTACCCGCACCTGGTCGCGGACCCGCGTACGGGGCCGGTCAGCCGGCAGGAGAGCGCCGCGGCGCATGCGGCCCGGCCGCCCGAGGACCCGCTGCCGCCGACCGTGGGCCGGCTGGTGCTGCCGTGGTGAGCGCACCGCCCCTGACGGCCGGCTACCCGCGCTGTCGGCGGGCGGTGTCGGCCCGGACGCCCTCGAGGACCTCCTGCGCGGCCGCGGTGCCGCTGTGGCGGATGATCCACAGCATCGCCCGGGCCCCCTCGGCGAGGGTGATGCGCAGGGTCTCCCGCTCGCTCGGGGTGGCGTCGTGGGCGTCCGGGCCAGGCCGTGTCGAGGGGGTCGCCGCCCGCCTCCAGCTCGTCCGCGGCAGCCCGCAGCAGGTCCTGGATCACCGTCCCAGTCTGCCGCGGACGGGCCGGGACATGACGGCGGCCCCGGCCGGCGGGTGCCGGACCGGGGTCGCCGGTGAGCCTACCTACCGGGACGTCCGGCGGGCCGGGGCCACGATCTGCTCGGCCGCCGTACGGGCGGCGGCGAGCAGATCGTCACGCTCGGCCCCGAGGTGCAGGTGGGCGTGGTCCGCGAGCCGGTCCGCGCGCTCGGCGGGGTCGACGATCGCGTCAGCGATCGCCTGGATGTGCTCGGGCAGGGTGTGGGGCATGAGTGTCCTTTCGGTTGGAGCGGATATCAGCACCGTACACCGGTGTAACGGGTCCGTGTGGCGGGATGCTCGGATCTGTTACATCGGTGTACGGGCCTCGTATACGGTCCTGGCCATGACCGACGATGTCTCCGGGGATCCGGCCGCGCTGCTGCGCGCGGCGGTGGACGCGGCGGTGGCGGCGCTGGCTGTGCTGCCCGCGGTGGAGCGGGCGGCGGCGGCGCACCGGGCGGCGCGGACGGTCACCGTCTACGGCCAGCAGGCGCTGGCCGCCGCCTACGCGGACGCGCTGGCCGCCGTGGTGGCGGCGCAGGGCACCCAGCCCGCGGCCGCGGCGGCGTTGGCTGAGTACGGGGAGCGGACCGGGGACGCCGCCCTGGCCGCCCTGGACGGGGAGGCTGTGCGCCAGGCCCTCTTGCGGGCCCGCAGGCGCCGCTCACCGTCCGCGCCCGGCCGCCCCGCCGCTCCCGGCCCGGCCGAGGGTGCGAACCCGGCATCCGACCACCCCGAAACCGGGTAACCGCACCGCCGTCACGGAATGAGATGTACTCGCGTGCAAAACGAGAACAGCCGGACACTGGCAGTGGTAATCATGTGTCATGGATGATCGGCACAGGCTCCTGCTGGCTATGCGGGCCAGATCCCGAGTTTTGGCCCCACTTTTCGATCAAGGTGTGAGTTCCGTCGAGCAC
>NZ_CDWWEW010000538.1:0-2515 GCF_977966315.1 Frankia sp. CeRuru1 | reverse complement strand
GATCGGTCTGGTTGTTCATAGGATCACGCCCGTCGTACGGCGGTGGAACGCCCCGGGCCGCCGGCGGCGGCGATCGAGGCGTCACGCGGTCCGGCCGGCATCAGGGTCCACCGATTGAGAACGATTCTCAGTATCACTCCTGCGACGATCCGAAGGCAACCAGGGGTCTGTGATCCCGACCCCACCCGGCCCGGCGAGGACCCGGCGGGCGACGCGACACGGGTCACGTCCGACGGTCCGCGGGAGGTAGCCTGCACGGGACAACTCTCACATGGCAGCGTCCACTTCCGAGGTGCCCGGATGTCCGGGGTACCTGGGAGCCCGAGGTGCCTGGAGGGCGGTCCGCAGTTCACCGCTGGCCGGCTCACCGCCGGTCGGCGATGGTCACCTCTCGCGAAAGGCCCGCGGACGACATGATCACCATCCTCGTCTACGCCGACCGAGCGGATGTGCGCGAACACGTCCGGAACGCGATCGGCCGTCTCCCCGCCGCTGGCCTCGGTCCGATTGAGTTCGTCGAGGCCGCCGACGCCCCCGAGGCGATCGGCGTGGTCGATCATCACGAGGCGGATCTGTGCGTCTTCGACGCGGAGGCCACCCCCAGCGGCGGCATGGGGCTCTGCCGGCAGCTGAAGAACGAGGTCATCAACTGTCCGCCGACCATCCTGCTGGTCGCCCGCCCGGACGATCGCTGGCTCGCCACCTGGTCCCAGGCGGATGCGGTGGTCACCCATCCGATCGACCCGGGTCTGCTCACCGAGGCGGTCGTGACACTGCTGCGGGCGCGTGCCGGCGGCGCCGTGGCCCGTCAGCCGCTCACCGGCGCCCAGCTCGCCCACTGAGATCCAGGGCTTCCGAGATATGACCACCGTTAGCGCATCCCACTCCCACACCGGCCGCTCCCCCGCCGGGGCTCTCCCGACCGTCGAGACGAGCTGGCCGGAGCTGATCGGGGCGTTGCTGGCGGGCGAGTCCCTGGACTCCGCGCGCACCGCCTGGGCGATGCACCAGATCATGGCGGGGGCCGCCTCGCCCGCGCAGGTGGCCGGGTTCGCGGTAGCGCTGCGGTCCAAAGGGGAGACGCCGGAGGAGATCGCCGGCCTGGTAGGGGCCATGCTGGCCAGTGCCACGCCCCTGAGCCTGTCCGAGCAGGTACGGGCCCGCGCCGTGGACACCTGCGGGACCGGCGGCGACCGTTCCCACACCGTGAACCTGTCGACGATGGCCGCGCTGGTCGTCGCCGGCGCGGGTGTGCCGGTGGTCAAGCACGGCAACCGGGCCGCGTCGTCATCCTGCGGCTCGGCGGACCTGCTCGCGGAGCTCGGTGTCGTGGTCGACCTGCCGCCAGCCGGCGTCGAGGCGTGCCTGGCTACGGCCGGCATCGCCTTCTGCTTCGCCCAGGTCTTCCACCCGGCGATGCGGCACGTCGGCGGGGTCCGGCGCGAGATCGGCGTGCCCACCGCGTTCAACATCCTCGGGCCGCTGAGCAACCCGGCCCGCCCCGGCGCGCAGGCGATCGGCGTCGCCGACGCGCGGCTCGCTCCCGTCGTCGCCGGGGTGCTGGCCGACCGGGGCACCCGGGCGCTGGTGTTCCGCGGCGACGACGGGCTCGACGAGCTCACCCCGGTGACGACGTCCGCCGTGTGGGTCGTCGCGGCCGGCGCCGGACAGCCGCGCCGCGAGCGGTTCGACCCCCGCGACGTCGGCATCCACGTCGCGGACCGCGCCGCACTGCGCGGCGCGGACGCCCGTTACAACGCCGCCGTCACCCGGTCGGTGCTCGCCGGTGAGCCCGGACCCGTCCGCGACGCGGTCCTGCTCGCCGCCGCCACCGCCCTGGTCGCCGCGGCCGGCCCCTCCGACGCCCCCGTCACCGAGCAGATCGGCGCCGCCCTGCCCCGGGCGGCCGAGGCGGTGGACTCCGGCGCCGCCCGGGCCGTCCTGGAACGCTGGGTGACCGCGAGCCAGGCCGCCGCCGCAGCGGTCGACACGGCGGCGGCCACGGCTCCCTGAGCGGGCCTTGGGAAGGGGGACCCCCCGACCCGGGCGGGATCAGTCCTCGGGCACCGGCGGGTGCCAGAAGTTCTCGAAGACCAGGCAGGTCACGAACACCACGACCAGAAGCGCACCGAGAACAATCAGCCAGACGCCGAAGACGAGGCCCATGGCCGCTGTCACCGAGCTGGCCCCGATGAAGAACGGGTAGTAGCTGCCCGGGGTGAAGTGCCCGAGCTCCCCCGCCCCGTCGGCGATCTCCGCATCCGGCAGGTCCTGCGGGCGCATGCCGATCCGCCGGCCGGTGAAGACCAGATAGCCGCCGACGAGCAGGCCGAGCCCCGTGGTGAGGGTCAGCGCGGCCGTGCCGGTCGGGTCCTTCGACCAGAACCAGTACACCAGCGCGGCGGCCCCGGCGAACACCCCGAAGAAGTTGAAGATGATGCCTTCCACCTTCATGCCATGGCCGCCTTAACTGATCTCGGGAGTCGCGTGGTAGTCGACCCGGCCAATCGTGGCC
>NZ_CDWWEW010000537.1:0-2527 GCF_977966315.1 Frankia sp. CeRuru1 | reverse complement strand
CCCACCCCCCGCGAGACCTGCTGCAATAAAGCTCGCCTTAACCTCGGGTGGCATAATTTCGCGCATCCCCGGCGTGGAAAGGCCGCGGACTTGAGCGCACCGATATCGGGATCTACAGTTTTGCTCAGAAAAAAGCCCGACCCGAAACCATTCGGTCAGAAACGCGGGCAATGGAACGAGGAACTAACGTGACCGAAAGGACACGGACAGATGTGGTGCGGCAAGGGACGGCCGCGCCCCTCCCCGCGGTCATGCCGATCGAGGCGCCGCCGGTCGTGGTCGGGCCGCTGTCGCGGCACCGCCCCGGGCCGACGGTGAAGACCCGCGTCCGGCGCCGGCGGCGGCTGCGGCCGCGTGGGGCGCTTGCACCCCTGCACAAGGCGCGCTGGACCGCCACCCTGGACTGAGCCCTCCTACCGCCTGAGAAGACCGAAACCGGAGAGATCCCGCGCCCCCGGGTGGCGGCGGGCTGCACCTTGCTCGGGTGCGGCCGGGGATCGGTTTGTCTGAGCCAAAGTAAATCAGAAGTCAAACATAACAATATGGAACAGCGTCAGGGAACTGGCCTGGTCGTCACGAAGGAGAATACCAATATGGCAACGTACAACGTCTCGAACACATCGCAGCTGGTCGACGCCATGCGCGATGCCAGCGGCGGGGACCGCATCGTCCTGGCCGCGGGGACTTACCGGGACGTGACCTTCAACAGCCGGATGCCCGACTATTCCAGCGCGGTGACCATCACCTCCTCGGGCGGGGCGGTGTTTGAGAACCTGATGCTGACCGGCGTGCAGAACGTGACCTTCGACAATGTGACCTTCCGCGACATCGACAGCCACAAGCGGGCCGGACTAATCACTCGGTCGGAGAACATCACCATCACCAATTCCGAGGTGGTGGGCGCAATGAACGGCAGGCATGGCAGCGGCGCCGGGCTGCGGTTCTCGGATTCCGAGGACATCACCGTCACCAATACCAAGTTCAGCCAACTCCGCCAAGCGGTGGAGTTTGCCGGTATCGAGGGGCTTCTCGTCAGCGGCAATACCTTCCGCGAACTTTCCTCGGACGGGATCGGCCTTGCTGGCATCCGCAACGCCGTGATCCAGAACAACGACTTCACCGACCTCAATACCGACCGCAGCATCGGGCACAAGGACGCCATCCAGTTCGCGACCTTCAGCCCGAACGATGTCTCGAGCAACATCGTGATCCGCGGCAACACCATCGTCAATCCGGACGGGGGGGATTTCCACGGCATCTATCTCGGCAACCAGTATGGGGCGACCTATCGCGACATCCTGATCGAGGACAACACCATCCGCACCGCCCATGCGCTGGCGATCGGGGTGATCAAAGCCGACGGGCTGACCATCCGCGGCAATACCATCACCCATAACACCGAGGACGGCCATTCCGGCCTGGTCAATATCCCCGGGATCATGCTGTCGGCCAATTCGCGCAATGTTACCGTCACCGGCAACATTTCGCCGGGGGTACCCGCCGAAGAGCATTCGAGCTGGGAAGTCTCCGGCAATGACCACTCGCGCATCATGCGGCCGCTGCCGGACCAGTCGAACGGAGGTGCCGGTGGCGTCGGTGGCGTCATCAGCGTCCCGTCCTCATCCGGCTCATCATCCCGTGCTTCGGACAACGGCGGGAATACGGACGAGCCCGACACCACGCCCGCGCCGAGCACCCCCAGCGGCAGTGACAGCGGCAACGGCAGCTCCGGCGGCAGCGTCACCGGCAGCGGCGATCTGGTCTACAGCCACGGCGACCGGATCGACGGCACCGAGACCGACCGGGTCAGCCTCGATTTCGACGCCGGCGACCAGCTGCGCTTCATCCGCTACGACGACGGCACCTTCGATGCGGTCCGCGGCGGCAACGCGGTCGTGGTCGGCCGGACGGGCAGCTATGTGCGGGTCGATTCGGTGGTCGATATCGCCGAGATGGCCTCGGTCTCGTCGGACGTCAGCGCCTATACCAGCGGTGACGACCTGGTGATGCGGGTCGAGCAGGATGCGGGCACCGCCCTCATCACCCTGACCGGCATGGCCTCGGAATGGAACGAGGCGAACAACCCGGCGCTGTTCTGAGCCACCTTCGGCCCTCGGGCCGCCGCCGGTTCCCGGGGCGGCGGCCTTGCCTGCGCGCCTGGCCGGGCAGGGGGAGGCCCTCGAAGGCAGGGTGATCCCCAAAGCCCCTCGCGGTCGTTCGACGCAAAGGGGGCGCGGTCCGACCGCAGTGAAACGAGGATCCCAAGCCAGGGATCCGGAGCGCGAGCCTCGACAGGGCTCGAGCGCTGGCTAGGCGGGCGGAAAGCCCTGCTGCCAGCTGGCGCGGGCCTGCCAGACCGTGCCCCAGTGCGCCGCCTTCTCGGTACCGCGGCGGCCACGGGTGAGAAGCGCCAGCATCCCGCCGCCGAGCTTGCGGGACAGTGGTAGCATCCGCAGCAGGAAAACCCCGAGTGGCCGCTGCCAGGCCGGCAGGTAGCGGTGGGCGAGCGTCACCCGCGCCTTCAGGA
>NZ_CDWWEW010000536.1:0-2548 GCF_977966315.1 Frankia sp. CeRuru1 | reverse complement strand
GCTGCGGGCCCGTGACGCCGGTTTCGAGGTCGTCTACCAGGGGATCCGGCTGACGCCGGCGCAGATCGTGGCCGGGGCTGTCGAGGAGGACGTGCACGTCGTCGGGCTGTCGGTGCTCTCCGGTTCCCATCTCGACCTGGTGCCCCAGGTGCTGACGGGGCTGCGGGCGGCCGGGGCGGGTGAGATCCCCGTCATCGTGGGCGGCATCATCCCCGCGGCGGACGCGGACGAGCTCTCCCGACTCGGGGTGGCCGCGGTGTTCACGCCCAAGGACTACGAGCTCATCGCCATCATCCGGGGCATCCTCGACGTCGTACGGGCCGCCAACAAGCTCGATCAGTGAGCTCGATCAGTGAGGTGGCCGTGACGGTTGGGGATGGTACCCGGGTGGGCTCGTCAATCGAGTCGGTGACCGAACTCGTCACCGCCGCCGTCGCGGGGAACCGCCGCGCGGTGGCGAGGCTCATCTCCATGGTCGAGGACGGCTCGCCGCACCTGCGGCGGATCGAGCAGCTGCTGATGCCCCGCACCGGGGGCGCGCAGGTGATCGGCCTCACCGGGGCGCCGGGGGTCGGCAAGTCCACCTCCACCTCCGCGCTGGTGGGCGCCTACCGGGCTGCGGGCCGGCGGGTCGGCGTGCTGGCCGTCGATCCCTCGTCCCCGTTCACCGGCGGCGCGCTGCTCGGCGACCGGATCCGGATGGTCGAGCACGCCACCGATCCGGGCGTCTTCATCCGCTCGCTGGCGACGCGCGGAAGTCTCGGCGGCCTGTCGACCGCCACGCCCCAGGCCCTGCGGGTTCTCGACGCCGTCGGGTTCGACGTCGTCCTGATCGAGACCGTCGGGGTGGGACAGGCCGAGGTGGACATTGCCGCCCTGGCGGACACCACGCTCGTCCTGGTCGCCCCGGGGATGGGGGACGGCGTCCAGGCTGCCAAGGCGGGCGTTCTGGAGATCGCCGACGTGCTGGTGGTCAACAAGGCCGACCGGCCGGGTGCGGACCGGACGGTCAACGAGCTCACCGCCATGCTCCGGATGGGCGGTGCCGGCCGCGGGGAGGACGACCGGCGTCCGCAGGTCGTGCGGACGGTCGCCGCCACCGGGCAGGGGGTGGCCGAGCTCGTCGAATCGATCGAGGCCCATCGGGACTGGCTGCTGCGCACGGGGCAGTTGCAGCGCCGGCGGCGTCGGCGCGCGGTCGACGAGATCTCGCGGATCGCCTTCGCCCGGCTGCGGGAGCGGATCGGGGACCTGCGGTCCGGAGCCGCGATCAACCAGTTCGCCGGCGAGGTCGTCGCCGGCGGACTCGACCCCCACACCGCGGCTGATCGTCTCCTCGACGAGGCACTCGCCGCCCAGGCCGTCGCTGGCCTGGCCGCCGGTCACACCGGGGCGGTGAAACCGACCAGGTAACCGCGGTCGTGGCAGCAGCGGCAGGGGTCGATCACCAGCACGGTCCGAACCCGGCCGGCCCGGAATCCCGCCACATGGGACACCGTGCGGCACCGACCGTGGCAGGTCGGGCAAATGGTGTTCGGCTTGGCGTCCACGTGACGGTACCTTCCCGCGATGACGGGACATAACCTCTGGGCGCATCTCTACCTCTGGGCACGTGTCTGTACCTCTGGGCGCGTCTGCGCGCGGTGTCGGGCGGGTTCACGTTCTCGGGTCGAAGGCCGAGACGGCGGCCAGCTGCTCGAACAGCGCGCGTTCCCGGGCGGTCAGGGCCGGCGGCACCGCCACGCACACCTCGGCGTGCAGGTCGCCGGGTGGGCCGGTGGGGTTGGGTAGGCCGGCGCCGCGTAGGCGCAGTCGCCGGCCGCTGGACGATCCTGCCGGGACGCGCACCTTGATCTCACCGCCGGGGGTGGTGACCGGGACCCGGGCGCCCAGGGCGGCCTCCCAGGGGGTGACCGGCAACGGGACGTGGATGTCTCGTCCGGACAGCCGGTAACGTGGATGCGGCGCGATCTTCACGTGTAGGTAGAGGTCGCCGGGCTGGCCGTGCCTGCTGCCGCGGCTGCCTTGGCCGGTCAGCCGGATGCGCTGGCCGTCGACCACCCCCCGCGGGATGGTGACCTGGTAGCTGCGTGGGCTGCCGCCGGGGCCGGCGAGGGTGATCTGACGCCGCCCGCCCCGGTAGGCCTCCTCGACGGTCAGCTCGAGCTCGGCTTCCTGATCGGCGCCGGGGATCGGCCCGGTCGCGCCGCGGGCCCCGAACAGGCCACCGAACAGGTCACCGAACAGGTCACCGAAGGTGCTCCCGCCGAGGCCCGCGCCACCGGGGCCGGCACGTCCGAAACCCATGTCGGCGAAGTCTGCGGAGTCGGTGACGTCGGCGAAGTCGGTGCCGCCGAAGCCCGGTTCGGCCCGGACCCGGCCGGTGCGGCTCCAGCCCCGGCCGGCCCGGCCGAAGCCCGGCCCGGCGGCCACCCGTTCGTCGTAGTCCTCGGGGAGGCGCCGGAAGTCCGCGCCGAACCGGTCGTAGCGCGCCCGCGTCTTCGGGTCGGACAGCACGTGGTACGCCTCACCGATCTCCTTGAACCGC
>NZ_CDWWEW010000535.1:0-2550 GCF_977966315.1 Frankia sp. CeRuru1 | reverse complement strand
GGTGCGCGGCGGGACACCGCCGCGCACCCACTCGACAAAGCCCCGTTCGTCGGCGCGCAGGAACATCATTGCTGTCGGATCGTCGAACCGGTCGATGGCGATGCGCCCGTGCGCAACGGCCCGCCCCTGGCACACCAGCACCGCGGTCCGGCTCGCGCCCCCGTGACCGCCCATGGGCCGATGTGCCTGCACTCTTCCACGATTGCATGCCACTACCGCGGGGGCACCCACAGGCAAGAATATGATCATTGGCCTGTCGTGCTCGCCATCGGCGGCCATGGCCGGGTGAGCGTGCTGGAAGCCGTGCACATCCACCTCGGCCTCAAGGCCCAGTCCCGCGCACCGCACGACGGCAGGCCGTTCACCGAAAGTGTCGATGGTTGCAGTGAAGCAGGCGGCCTCGTGAATCGCGTGCACGACAACGCTGCCTCCGTACCCACTACAGTGGGCCGTCCGTTGCCGATCCACCCTGGTCACAGGGGGCGCGCCAGCATGCCCACCGAAGAGACCCACACCAGGTCCGGATGGCAGGATCACTCCAGGAGACCGTCGGCGTTCTCCCACCGTTACGTTCGTCGTTCCCGTCCCGCGCACCGTCTCCCCGGAAAGGGGCCAACACCCTGATGGCCGAGCAGTCCCCCCGTCGCAGCATCGAGTCCTGGGCGCACGAGCTGCCTGTGAGCTTCGTGGAATGCCGCACCATGGGACATCGCTGGCAGCCCCACAGCGCCACCTGGGACCGTGAGGCCCGCGCCTACCACGTCATCCACGCCTGCGACCGCTGCCACACCCAGCGCAAAGCCTGGTGGACCCGCAACGGCGAGGTCACCGCCGCCGGCTACACCTACCCCGAGGGCTATCTCACCCGTGACGTCGGCTATATCGGAGCCGACGGCCGCGGCGTCCTGCGCACCGAGTACCTCACCCGCATGTTCAACACGACCACTCGGCGTGCCAGCGCGAACGGCCACGGGGACGCGGCACCGGAGTCCTGAACGAGACCCGGTCGACGACCCCGAAAGCTGCGGCAACCCCGAAAGCTGCGGCAAACTCGTCCGGGCCGGCCGACGAGAGCATGACCGTTCCTCCTGCCGCGCGGACCCGGGCGGTGGCACCCGGTGGCCTCCGCCGGGCCCGCCGCTGGCGGCGGCCGGCGGGGCGTGTCGCGGGGCGTGCTCCGCCTGGTTACCGTCGGAGACGGTGGGCAGGCATCCGACATGACGCATACCCCGAAAACCGGTGTGCTGGCCCGCCTGACCAACACGGCGCGCCAGGAACAGAGCGAGTACGCGGGCGACGAGCCCCGCCCGCTGCGCGGCTATCTCGCCACCCTGTCGGCGTATAGCGGGTTGTGCGCGGCTCTCGGGCTGATCGGCCGGGTGTCCGGTGCGGTCCTGCCCGAGCGGTTCGCGGTCCCCGACCTGATTCTCGTCACGATCGCCACGCACAAGCTGAGCCGCATTCTCGCCAAGGACCCGGTGACAAGCCCGCTGCGCGCCCCCTTCACCCGCTTCCGTGGCACCGCGGGACCGGCGGAACTCGCCGAGGAGGTCCGCGAGCACCCCCCGGGCCGGCACAGCGTGGGTGAGCTACTCACCTGCCCGTTCTGCACCGCGCAGTGGGTGGCCACCGGCTTCGTCTTCGGCCTGGTCGTCGTGCCTCGGCCGACGCGGCTCGCCGCATCCGTCTTCACGGTGGTCACCGGCTCCGACCTACTTCAGCTTGTCTACGCGAACGCGCAACAACAGGCCACCAGGGGCTGACCATTCTCTCCCGGGTGATGGGTTGTTGCACCCAGATCACGGGAAATGGTGGCGCGGTGATGATGTGTGACGTGTGTACGCGCATGCGCACGCGCGTACACCTGCGCGTGCATACTCTAGAAGAATCGGGTCCGGTCCCATCGTAAGAGCCGGATGCACGTGCAGACGTTTGAACCCCGCGGTGCCCGGCGAGAGGCCAAGGGCCATGGCGGGCAACCTGCGCGAACTCCCTCGCTGGGCCGCCGACCGCGAAGGCCTGGAACGGGTCCGAAGAACTCAAATCATCAAAGCATCGCCGAACGGTGGTCCGTGTGTCATGTCTCAGCCGGCGCTCGTGTTGAAATAGGCACGGAAGAGGGGCCCGAGGCGCCAAGATGCTCATCTGGAGCGCCGTGGCGAGAGTATGGACAGAAACTTACCGAATGTCACCGTAAGACGCAGGAGCGGCACCGATAGTGATATCAACGGTTTTCACCGGTCGACCTTCGTCCGCCATGGCCGCCGTGGGCGGCTCCGGACGAGCTACGTGAAGAGGGGTGCGTGAAGAGGGGTGCATGATGGAGTCCTCGACTGACCAGTCGAGCTGGTCGGACGTGTGGTCGCACATTCCGGCCGCGAATCCGCAGCGATCCGGCCCGCTCTGGGCGTTGGCGGTCCTCATCGGGCCGGATCGGGCGGTGGAAGGTGTCGTCGGGTTCTTCGTGACACCAGCCGAGGCGAACCGGCACGCCCGGGCGGGGGGCTACGAGAACTGGCTGGTGGTTCCGGCGCTGGACCTGCACGGGGT
>NZ_CDWWEW010000534.1:0-2565 GCF_977966315.1 Frankia sp. CeRuru1 | reverse complement strand
GGTGTGGGGGAAGGCCCGGCTGACTCGCCAGTCGGCCAGGCGGGGGGGCGCTCAGGCGGCTCGGTGCGCCATAAGGTCGGCGATGCGCTTCGCGAGCTCGACCGCCTGCCCGCGCGGAACCCGTAGGGTGAACGAGACGTCCGGACCGACCTCGACGTCCCCGTACAGGTTGGGCAGGCGCACGGTTCCGGGCTTCCAGTCGATCGTCCGCCCGCCAAGGATCCCGGCGATTTCGTCGACGATGCGTGTCGTCTCGGAGTCCCACTCGTCGGCCGCCCGCTTGGTCTCGCGAGCTTGGGCGAGCGCGGCCCGGTACTCCGGTATCAGCCGCCGCTGGATCTCTCGGGCGATGGCCGTCGGCGGTCGGGACGCACCGACGCCGATGACGTGCTCCAGGCGATAGCCGCTGTCCTTCTTCCACGGCCAGTACTCGCTGAAGTCACCCTTCACACCGGTCAGGAGGATGCGGTCTTTGTTGCGCCAGTCGGGTGAGACATGGACGCCCTCGCCATTGATTCCGGACCGTAGACGTAGATAGGCGTCCCGGCCATCACCCTGGACTCCGTCATCGACTCTCCAGTCGCCCTCCAGCTCCCGGGCAATCTCCTGAGCCAAGTCCATGAGCATCGTGTTTGCCTCCTCGCGGCCCCTCCTTGCGGGGTCTCGTCAAATATAACAACGCAGCGTTGTGATTATTCGGGAAGTTGGTGTGATCTGCATCACAACGCAGCGTTGCAGTATCAGGGCATGATGGGTGCATGCCCGAGGACGAAGATCCCCTGATGACGGTGACGGAGGTGGCGAAGTACACCGGCATCAAGCCTGTGACGTGGCGTGCCTACGTCTCGCGCGGGACGGTGCCGCCGCCTGACGACCCGGACCTGGACCGCCCTGCGGAACGCCGGATGCCGCGGTGGCGGCGCTCGACCGTCGATGGCTGGACGTCGACGCGCCGACCACCGGGGCGACCTCGGACGGATCCGGCGGGCTCGCCCTCCTGAGGGTGGGCTCTGGCGGGGCGGTAGGCGGCCCGAGGAGCTGTTTCCCGTTTCCACACGCCCATCGGGCGGTCAGATGAGGCCGTCTAGATCATCGCCGGACAGTCGGTCCCCGCGGTACAGGACGTCGGCAACGCGACGCACTGCGGGCCACGTGACGTCAAGTGCGGCGTCGGCAACGGCACACAGGTCGTCCCAGTCGAATCCGGTACCGATCGCCTCGCCGTAGGTGATGGCCGCCGGGGAGAACTGCTCCGCGGCGAGGCGATCGGTTACCGTTGTCAGCTCGTTTGCCCACCTCCGGGTTGGGGTGGCCAGCCCCTCCTCGCGGAGCCAGCGGTCAGTGGCCCGCTGGCCGCCCGCGATGGCGGCACCATAGTTGCCCCATGGACCGGGGTACGGGCCGAGGTTGCACTCTCCACCCAGGGGGAGGCCGGTGTCCGTGTGGTGGCTTTCGCCGACGCCGACGCTCTCGACGGGGATGCTGGCGTCGCGGGCGATGACGGCATGTCCAGCCTCGTGGATTGCGGCGCGACGCCGATGATCATTGGCGTCGAGATCGAAGATTTCGTCGATCGACTTGCCGTCGATCTCCTCCATCGGTGGCGGCGAGGCCTTGGTGAAGATGGGGTGGCCGCCGACCCATATGCGATGCCAGCTGTGCCTGGCTCGGCTCATCGGGCGAGGCCCTTCGGGTCGACGCCGAGGTGCTCCAGGCCCTGGAGCCGAACGTTGCGCTCGCCCAGCAATTGGAGCAACTTGAAAACCTGGAGGCCGTTGGGCCCGTCAAGAGTGCTGGTCGCCTCAGAGCTGGCCACGCGAGCCTCGATGCGGCCGAGGCTCGCGTGGAGGTCGGTCACGATTACCCCGATCCGGTCCTCGTCCCCGGCGAGCTGCGATCCGATCTCGAAGGCGGCCGGGTTTCCCTCGGTGGCCGTGAGGAGCTTCCTGCGGTCGATCATGGTGATCCTTCCGGAAGGTGATGGTGGTGGGTGGTGAGTCTCTGGCCGCGAGAGATCGGAGGTTCCCGTGGCCAGAAGATCAGTCCCCGTGCGGGGGGCGTGGACCATGCCGCCGGGGGTGGACCATGCGGGCAAGGCGAGGAGCGGTCCGCACTGGTAGGTGCGAGATGCCTTCTCGGCGCTATCCATCTCACGCAGGGGGCGCGGAACGGCGAAGGCGCTATTCGTTGTCGAGGCTGATTGTCACAGTGGTCGGCGTTCCTCCGACGATCACGAACATGTGCTCTTCCATCGCTTCCTCGTAGCCTGGGCCCTCGTCGTCACCCTGATAGGGCAGCTCCCGGGGGGCCCGGACAACGGTGAAGTCCTCGCAGACGATCCCGGGCTGCGGCGCACGGCGCACCGCCGCAGCGGCCATGGTCAGCACGTCCCATAGGCGGCCCGACTCGTCCTGGACTGCACTGGTCTCCTGGGTGTCTTGGTCGTTCCAGGCGACGGCTGATTCCCAGGCGGTGCGGGTGATGACGACGGGCAGTCGGAACCCCGCTTCGCGGGCAACGGCCTGGTCGACGGTGACAGGGCCGAGACCGGTAACACTCATGATT
>NZ_CDWWEW010000533.1:0-2577 GCF_977966315.1 Frankia sp. CeRuru1 | reverse complement strand
GGAGGGCGATCTCATGGGGGCGCCCGCCGATCCAGTCGTAGGCGTCCGGGGCGGGCCCTTCGGTGAGGGCGGTGCTACCGCGTCTATCCAGCGCGGAGCGCAGCAGTGTCCGGTGCGCGGGGATGTCCAGGTCAAGTCTGATGACGATGTCCCGCTCGCCGAGAAGGACCTGGTCCGGGATGCGCCATCGGTCCCGCAGCGCGGCCCACGCCTCGTCCCAGACGGGCTGTCCCGCGTCCCGGGAGGGCAGGTCGGCGACTGTCAGCATCCACCGGGCGGGTGCGAGCACGGTGCGGCCGTGGCGGACACGCGGCAGGACCGGCAGTGCCGATGCCGCGCCCCACTGGAACGGGACGCACCCGGCGGCCCGCGCGGTGCTGATCTCGCACAGGAACCGGGCCAGTGGCTGGGTCGCGTGCTCGAAGTCCAGCGCGTGCAGCGTGACCGGCTCAACTGTCTGGCCGGTCGACAGGCGCACCAGCCACAGCCGCCGCGTGTCGGCTGTGACTGCGAGATCGTCGATGTCGATGGGTGGCTGGCCGTCGGGCGGGCGGTGCTCCCCGAGGGACAGCAGCGGGGCGACAGCGGGAACGGCGACGAGGGGCATCGTTCGGGGCATGAGCGGCGGGCACGACAGCTGGACGAGTGTCGCCCCCGCGTTCTGGGTCGGCAGCGTGGCGAGCGCGGCGCCGATCCGGGTCCTGGTCGCGGGGTCGAACAGGCCCAGGAACCGGCCGATCGAGGTGCCGGCGCCGCGCGACGCGTTGACGACGAGCAGGGTGAACTCACCGCGGTCGACAGCCTTGGGGGTGGCGGCGTGGACGGCGACGCGCAGTTCGGTGTGGGCAACCGGGTCGGGCGTGTGGGGCGGCTGCGCAGCGGCGGCGAGTTCGTCGATCATCCGTCCGTCCAGGACCAGCTCACCGCCGTCCAGCACGGCCCGCTGGGCGAGTTGTAGCAACGCCCGGTTGCGGTCACCTCGGCCCGGGGCCGGCGGGCGTGGGGGGCCGCTCCGGTAGCCGGCGGGATAGCCGAGTCCTCGGTCAGGGTGAATGGCCTCGGCCAGCGGGACAACGGCGCCCTCCCCCCAGCGGTCAAGGAATCGGGTGTGCCACCGTGACCAGGCCGGGCCGCCGCACGGATACGGCGTGAGGCGAACGAGTGTCGCCGCCGCGGCGGCGGCTTCGCGGGCAACGACCGGCGGCACGGTGACCGTGAGGTCCAGCAGCAGATCGGACGCGAGCAGCGGGCCGGGCTGGGTGTGCAGCGCCGTCATCGCCGCCTCCGCCACCTCTCGGGTCCGCGCCCGGTCGCGCCGGGTAGCGGAGGCGGAGTGGGCCGCCAGGCTCTCGGCCACGTTCGCCACCTGCGGGAATCGCGTGCTGCTCGCCTGGTCAGGCAGCGCGTCCAGCCGGTCGAGGAGGTAGCGCAGCGGGTCGGTGGCATCCGCTGGTGGCCGCAGGCCGCTGACGAGCGCCCCAGCCGCGAGCAGCCCGCTGACCAGACGTTCGGCCGCGCCGGGCGGGGCAGCCGGGACCGCGGCGGTCAACCTAGCCGCAAGGTCGCCTGCCAGGCAGGGTTGGCGCGCGAAGCTGAGCGCGGCGCGGACCGGGCCGGTGGCACGGATCTCAGCATCCGCGAGGGTCACGCTGCCATCCCCGTCGGTGACCGGCCGGGAGGGGACGACGATCTGGTCGGCGCGGGCATAGGCGAGCGTGTTGGCCGTGACCGGAAGCGCGGGCCACACCGCAGGGTCCGTTTCCAGCAGGCCGACCAGCGTGGACAGCCAGCCGCCGTCCGGGCGGATGATCGACCGGTGCGCGTCGCCGCCGTCGACCGCGGTCCGCTGCCCGAGGCCGGCCGGCGCGACGCCGGCGAAATGGCCGAAGGGCGTGGGCCGGGTCGCAGCCCGAAGCCGGTAGGTCACGACGGACTCGACGGCGCGGCGCGTCCGTTCCGGGTCTGCGCGTTCGGCGGCAAGGATGCCCCGAACGGCGGCGGCGAGCGCTGGGCTGGCGAGTTCGACCGCGTCGGCAAGCTCGTCGTCCCAGGCCCGGCGTAACCAGCCCGTCCACTGGGAGACGCGGTCGGGAGCGTGGCTGGCGAGGTCGGGCCAGTCCCCGTCGAGAGGCCCGCCGTGGTGGGCGGTCGCGCGCAGCACCGCCACGTCGACGGTCTGATAGCGAACCATGCCCCCTGCTTTCTGGTGGCCGTACCCGGCCGCCCGGGGTATCCCGAACGGCCGGAGCGGATCTGGCCGAGAGCTGCGCAGCGGCGGCCCGTTACTCGCTGCACTCCGACGCGACGTCGCAGGTGACCTCGGCGCTGTCGCTGGTGGTGGAGCAGTTGTCGCTGGTGCAGTCGCCTGAGTCGTAGCCGACGGCCGACGGGGCGCCGGTCACGAACCGCACGTCGAGCGTGAGGTCGTCGTCGGTCAGCTCGGTCTCGGTCGGGTCGGTGCTGGTGGGCAGCATGGTGGCGGTCATGGTCGGCTCCTCTACCTGGTTTCGGCGGTGTGCGGGTTGGCCTGGCCCCAGGACAGGACCAGCGTGGAGTGGCGCTTGGGCAGGACATAGC
>NZ_CDWWEW010000532.1:0-2595 GCF_977966315.1 Frankia sp. CeRuru1 | reverse complement strand
GTCCGGAGGCGGAGCGGCGCCGCCCGGCGGGTTCGGCTCCGGGCCCGGTGCGGTGGCCGGGCCCAGCGGACCGGGGTCGTCGACGACCGGCAGCCGCATCCGCAACAACGCCCCGCCGCTCGGAGAGCTCTCCGCGGTGACGGTACCCCCGTGGGTGTGCACGGCATCCGCGACGATCGCGAGGCCGAGCCCGGATCCGGGCAGGCCCCGCGCGGAGGTGGCCCGGTAGAAGCGGTCGAACACCTGCGCGCGGTCCTCCGGCGCGATGCCCGGTCCGTCATCCGCGACGGTTACCTCGCCGTCCCGGGAGCCGACCCGGACGACGGAGGCGGGCGGCGAGAACTTCACGGCGTTGTCGAGCAGGTTGGTGACTGCCCGTTCGAGCATGTTCGCCCGCCCGTCGACCGTCGAGGACGTCGCGTCGACCTCGATGCCGACGCCCTTGCCTGTGGCGCGGCGCCGGGCCCGTTCGGCCGCGGCTCGCACGATCTCCGCGAGATCGAGCCGTTCCACCTCCTCGGTGGGCGCCTCGTCCCGGGCGAGCTCGACCAGTTCACTGACGAGGCCGGACAGTTCGCGCATCTGCGCGCCCACGTCGCGCAGCAGCGCCTCACGGTCGGCCGCGGGCAGCGCGCGATGCGGGTTCGCTTCGGCGCGCAGCAACAGTTCGATGTTCGTGCGCAGGCTCGTCAACGGGGTGCGCAGCTCGTGGCTGGCATCGTCGACGAGCTGGCGCTGGCGGGCCCGGGACGCCTCCAGCGCGCGCAGCATGCTGTTGAGGCTCTCCGCCAGCCGGGTGATCTCGTCGGATCCGGTCACCGGGATGAGCGCCGACAGATCCTGGGTGCGAGCGACCTCCTCGGCGGCCGCGGCCGCGGCGTCAACGGGTTTGAGCGCGGCACGTGCCACGATCTGTCCGGCGAGCACCGAGCCGACCACCCCGACGATCCCGACGACGAGCAGCACCAGCGCGAGATCGCGCAGGGTCCGGTCGACGTCGGTGGTCGGCCGGGCGAGCTGCAATGCACCGCCGGACGCGGGACGTTGCAGCGGAACCGTGACAAGCCGGTAGGACTGCCCGTCAACGGCGATCGTGCGCAGGTTCTGGGCCCGCTCCCGCCGGGCCACCTCGGCGTCGGCGGAGTCGACCGGGATCCGCATGCTGTTCCAGGACGAGACGGCGTTCTCCAGCGGATTGCCGGCGGCGTCGAGGAACTGGCCCTCCAGCCCGAAGCTGAACGCCTGCAGTTCCAGCCCCAGCGGACTGGTCTGGATGGTGTGCGCCGACGCCTCAGCCTGCTCTACGAGCTGGTCGTCGATGGCCTGGTTCAGCACGATACTGGTCGCCCCCAGCGACACCCCGGCGACGACCGTCACGGCGGCAGCCACCGCCATCCCGACAAGCAGGGCGAGCCGAGCCCGCAATGTCAGCTGACCGAGCGGGGAGGAAAACCGGATCCTGGAGTGACGTCCCGGGTGGACGCGCCGCGCGAACCCGTCCAACCGGCCGGCGCGCCCGTTCACCGCCACCTGCCCCACTGCCGGCTGCCCCGCTGCCACCTGCCCCGCTGCCGGCTGCCCCGCTGCCGGGCGACCCGTCAACGGCTGCGGCCACCACGGCGATGGCGCGGCCCCCTGGTCGGGGGCACTGCTCACGCGCGGTCCCCCGACGGCTCACGCAGCACGTAGCCAACTCCGCGCACGGTGTGCAACAGCCTGGGCTCGCCGTTCGCCTCGAGCTTGCGGCGCAGGTAGCTCACGAAGACCTCCAGCGAGTTCGATGTCGGGCCGAAGTCATACCCCCAGACCCGCTCCATGATCATGGAGCGGGAGAGCACCTGACGCGGATGGGCGAGAAACAACTCCAGCAGCTCGAACTCGGTCTTGGTCAGAATCAGCTCCCGATCACCGCGGGTCACCTGGCGGCTAGCCTGATCCAGACAGACCCCGCCATAGCACAGCGTCGAGTCGGGGATCCCCTTGGACCCGTCCGAACCGGCCGCCCGCACCCGCGCGGCCAACGCCGCCCGGCGGATCAGTGCCCGCAACCGGGCGAACAGCTCCTCCAGGGCGAACGGTTTGACCAGGTAGTCGTCGGCACCGACGTCCAAGCCGCTGACCCGGTCGGCCAAGCCGTCCCGGGCGGTCAGCATGAGCACCGGGACGTCGTCGCCCTGGGCCCGCAGCCGACGGCAGGTCTCCAGCCCGTCCACCCGGGGCATCATCACGTCCAGCACGACGATGTCCGGCCGCTCGCGGCCGATGACGCCGAGCGCGTCCGCCCCGTCCACCGCCGTGGCCACCTCGTACCCCTCGAACCGCAGCGAGCGTTCCAGGGACTCCCGGACCGCCGCGTCGTCGTCCACCACCAGTACCCGCACGCCCCCAGTCTGCCTTCACCCGACGCGGTGATGGTGCTGCGCGGGGCCGGTCTCAGGAAGACATACCGCGATCCTCAGGACAGTTTCAGCCACCGCGAGCCCAGACCGACCAGACCGCCCAGACCCACCGGCACGCCCAGATCATCCCCTCAACCGCGACGGGTCGGGGGCGGGCGGGTCGATCCGTGCCCGCGGCAGATCCGTCCCCTGAGCG
>NZ_CDWWEW010000531.1:0-2619 GCF_977966315.1 Frankia sp. CeRuru1 | reverse complement strand
AAGGACACCTGGCGCGGCAACCAGTAGTACGAACAGATCGCCAGCAGCCCCAGACCCTGCATCAGCAGCGCGCTGACCAGCGTGACGGCGGGTGCCAGTCGCTCCCGGCCGCGCAGCGCCGCGCGCAGGCCCAGAGCGAACACCACCCCCAGACCGACCAGCCCCAGGTAGAGATACCGGCCCTGGACGGCAATGCCGCGGGTGTACTGCTGGTACTCCGCCCAGCTGCGCTGCCCGACCATCAGGTAGGCGAAAGCGACCGGGAGCAGCAGTACCGCCGGCCTGGCAGCGCTCGCCAGCCGGTCCGGCCGCGCGGCGCGGCGTGGTCCGGCGACCAGCGCGGCCGCGCACAGTCCGACGACCGCCCCGGTCGCCACGACGATGGCGACCGGGGAGAGCTGGGGCGGCTCGAACAGGCCGAGCCCGCCCCAGAAGCGGCTGATCATAGTCCGGAAGAAGTACCAGAACCAGGTGAGAAAGGAGTCCGGAAGCAGCAGTGGTTCCCGCCGCGGCGGGTTCGTCGCCCACCCGTTCGGCTGGACGGCGTCGTACAGGACGTAGTTCCTGATCCACCACCAGCCTCCCAGGGCGAGCCCGAGGCCGACCGCCAGCGTGGCCGGCGTCCATGGCAGGGAGCCAATCGCGCGACACGACGCGAAAAGTCGGCCGGCCGGATACGCAGACCGCTCCGGTGCATGCCGGCCCGCACGCCGCAGGTGCCACCAGCCGACCAGATAGGCGGCGACGATCACGGCCGGCAGGGCCAGCGCGAACGCCTTGGACAGCAGGGCGATTCCCAACCAGATCCCGGCCCAGGCGGCTGCGCGGCGACGCATGTCGCCGCGCAGCACACCCACGAGGGTGACGGTCAGCCCGCCGGTGGCGAGCATCAGGATGCCGTCATTGTTGAAGGTGGCACCGACCCTGGTGAACCCGGGTACGGCGAGTGGCAGGGCCGCCGCGGCGAGAGCCGATGGTTGATCCAGTCCGAAGCGGCGTGCCGCCAGCCATGCCAGCAGGGGCAGCGGCGCGACCACCAGGATGTTCAACAGACGCAGGACGAAGACCTGCTGGTCATAGGCCCAGTGCTTGGAGCCCGGCAGGGCGTCGAGCAGCCTGGCGCCGACCACGTAGATCAACGGTGGATGCTGCACCATCTGGTTGGAGAGACGGCCGTCGCCGACGGGGGTAACCCCACCGAGGGCGTCGAACGCCTGGCGCTGGCCGCGTGGCGTCGGATCGATCTCGGCGAAGGACGGGGAGCCCCGCTGTTTCCCACCGGCCTGGAACATGTCCTGGAAGCGGCCGCGGTCGAAGTCGTCAGAGGTCGCGGCTACACCCGCCGAGATGATCTTCTTGCCTGGTGCGGGCCAGCCGACTCCGTGCTGCAGGCCGTAGACCATGTCCACGTGCTGAGCCTCGTCGTATCCCGTCCAGGTCGGATACACGAACGCGTAGCTGAGCAGCAGGCCGAGGTGAACCGCCGTGATGAGGAGCAGTAACACCGGCACGCGTCGCGGACCGGGCATCGACACCGCCTCGGCGGCCTCGCCTCGCGCCTCGGTCGCCGGCCGGGTCCCCGCCGGCCGGGTCCCCGCCGCGGAATCAGGCGCGGGACCGGGGGTGTAGCTACGGTCGATGATCGGCGGTTCTGGGGCGTCCATGGTTGACGCCAGCGTAGACGACCGATGTGAGAGGTTCGGACGAGCTCGGCGTGGGGTAACCGTCGACTATCTGTTGCCCTCTTCTCGACACGGGCTGATCCTGGGTGGATCCTGAACCGGGCGGGTCAGGGTGTCTGCGACACTCGGAAGGTGCGTTTTCTCGTGACCGGTGCCGCCGGTCAGCTCGGGGCCGACCTTTGCCGGCTGCTCGAGGCTCGAGCCGCGGAACCGGACTCCGGGGTGTACGGCTGGGCCGGTCTGACCCGGGCGGAGTTCGACATCACCGATTCGGCCCGGGTGCGCGCCGTCCTGCGCGACCAGGCGCGTCCCGCGAAGACCCAGGGTGGGCTGGTCGTCTTCAACACGGCGGCTTGGACAAACGTCGACGCGGCGGAGTCGGACGAGGTTGGCGCCTACGCGGTCAACGCCACGGGGCCGGCGCACCTCGCCGCAGCCTGCGCCGAGGTCGGCGCGACCCTGATCCACATCTCGACTGACTACGTCTTCGACGGGCGGGCCGCCAAGCCCTACGAGGTCGACGATCCTACCGGTCCCGTCTCGGCATACGGCCGGACGAAACTGGCTGGGGAGGAGGCTGTCCGAGGCCTGCTGCCCGATGCCTCGTACGTGGTGCGCACCGCATGGGTCTATGGCCGGACCGGCAGCAACTTCGTGAAGACGATCTCGCGACTGGCCCGTGAGCGGGACACGCTGTCCGTTGTGGACGATCAGGTGGGCTCGCCGACCTGGTCGTCTGATCTCGCGTCGGGGTTGATCGAGCTCGCTTCCTCGGCGGCACCGACCGGCGTCTACCACTGCACGAACGCCGGCGAGACCACGTGGTTCGGCTTCGCCCGCGAGATCGTCGCCGCGCTGGGCCAGGACCCGGTCAAGGTGACGCCGACGACGACGGAGGCATTTCCCCGCCCGGCCCGGCGCCCGGCCTACGCGGTGC
>NZ_CDWWEW010000530.1:0-2621 GCF_977966315.1 Frankia sp. CeRuru1 | reverse complement strand
GGCAGGTGCGGCTGACCCGCCGCCTAGCCATCGACCTGCGCCGTTCGTCCAGCTGCCTCTGTTCGTCCAGCTGCCTCTGTCGCTGACACCGCCGCCCACGGCGGTCCGGTCCCGCCGACCAACCGTCCGCCCTGCTCGGCACGGCCCCGACGGCTGGCCCTGCCGCACGCCGTCGACCACCCGACCACCGACGGCCAGCCGACGGTCGGCCCGACGGCCATCCCGACAAGGAGTCTCGACACCCGATGTCCAGCAAGGTCTTCGGCGTCAGGAAACGCGTACCCCTGACGCTCGCCGCCGGAACGATCACGGGCTACACCGGGACGACGGTCGTCGACCCGACCCACGTCGATGTCCACTTCAGCGCGCCGACCTCGGCCTTCCTGCCCACCCTGGCGACGGCCTACCTGGGCATCGAAGCGCCGAGCACGCTCAGGCAGCCGCCGTCGGCGCTGTGCACGAAGATCGTCGGCAGCGGTCCCTTCATCAGCACCGGCGGTTACGTCAAGGGCAGGGGCATCGACTACACCCGCAATCCCGGCTACAAGTGGGCGCCCGCCACCGCGAAGCACACCGGCGCCGCCTATCTCGAGGCGCTCTCGATCAAAGTCATCCCCGAGGACTCGTCCCGCTACGGAGCGCTGACCAGCGGCCAGATCGACGCGATCGCCAGCGTCCCGCCGGTAAACGTGAGCCAGCTGAAGTCGACCCCCGGATTCCAGCTCCAGACCGCGTTGGCCCCGGGCGGTAACTACAGCTACTACCCGAACACCGCCAAGGGTCCCTTCGCCGACGTCCGGGTCCGGGAGGCCTTCCGCGCGGGAATCGACTGGGCGACCATCGTCGACAAGCTGTACTTCGGCGTCTTCCCGGCCGCGAAGGGCCCGCTGTCGCCGTCCACCGTCGGCTATGACAAGTCGATCGAGTCGTCCTACGGCTTCAACCCGAAAAAGGCCAACCAGCTGCTCGACGAGGCCGGCTGGACCGCTCGGGACGGCCAGGGCTACCGGACGAAGGACGACGCGCGCCTCACCGTCACGCATCCCTTCCTCAAGCAGTACGCCCGGGAGCAGCGCGACACCCTCGCAGACCAGATCCAGGCCGCTGCGAAGCAGCTCGGCATCGTGGGCGAGTCGGGGTCGGGCAAGACCACGACCGCCCGGCTACTGCTGGACCTCGAACAGGCCGACTCCGGCACAGTCGACGTCGACGGCACAAGCTGGCGTGAGATCGACGAGCGGACCAGGCGCGGGCTGCGGCAGCGGATCCAGGTGATCTACCAGGACCCGCTGAGTTCATTCGACCCCCGCCACCCCGCCCAGAAGATCATCAGCGAGCCGCTGGCGGTGCAGGGGGTTCGCCGCGCCGCGCGCCGGGCCCGCGTCCTCGAACTGATCGAGCAGGTCGGGCTGGACGAGAGCGTGCTCGACCGCCGGCCGCGCCAGCTGTCGGGGGGGCAGCGCCAACGGGTCGCGATCGCCCGGGCGCTCGCCCCGCGACCGCGGGTCATCATCTGCGACGAGCCGGTCTCCGCCCTCGACGTCTCCATCCAGGCGCAGGTGCTCGACCTGCTGGCCGATCTGCAGGCGCGGCTGGGGATCTCCTACGTCTTCATCTCCCATCACCTCGGCGTGATCTACCACGTCAGCGACCGGGTCCTGGTGATGAAGGACGGGCAGGTCGTGGAAGCCGGGGACGTCGAGGAGCTGTTCGCAAACCCCCGCCACGAGTACACCCGCAGCCTGCTCGCCGCGCTCCCCACCCTCGACGGCGCGGCGCTGCGCCCCCGGCCCGCCGACGACGGTGCCGCCGGACCGCCCCAGTGAGAGACGAGCCGACCGACCTGAAAGGTTCGCGATGAGTGAGATCCCATTGGCCGTCCTCGACCTCGTCCCGGTCAGTGATGGCGGCACGAACGGCGAAGCACTGCGCAACACCGTCGATCTGGCCCGGCGGGCGGAGGAGTTCGGGTACGAACGCTACTGGTTCGCGGAACATCACCTCAATCCCGGCGTCCTCGGCGTCTCCCCCGCCGTCGCCATCGCCCTGGTGGCCGGAGCGACGAGGACCATCCGGCTGGGGTCGGCCGGGGTGCAGGCCGGACACCGCACCCCGCTGTCGGTGGTTGAGGAGTTCGGCCTCATCGACGCCCTGCACCCGGGCCGCCTCGACCTCGGGATCGGACGCTCGCCCGGCCGGCCCCCGGGCCCGGCGGGCCGGTGAACGACCCGGCAGCCGAACGAAGCCTGATCTCGGCGGCGGCGGCCTGCTCCGCCGGGCTCGACGGGGCGGACCACAGCATCGAGCAGCGGGCCGAGAACGGCCTGCTGATCCCCAAGCGCTACGACTTCCGCGGGCTGCTCGGCTCGTCGCGGCTGGGGCTGATGCTGTCGCTGCTGCAGCAGCCGAACGCCTACACCCCGGACTACGCCGAGCAGATCGACGACGTCCTCGCGCTGCTGCGCGGAACCTATCGCTCGGCCGACGGCCTCCAGGCGCGCACCTACCCCGGTGAGGGCGCGAACGTGCAGGTCTGGATCCTCGGGGCATCCGGCGGATCGAGCGCCGCCGTCGCCGGCGAGCGCGGGCTGCGGTTCGCGGCAGCCCAGGCCTCCCCCGGC
>NZ_CDWWEW010000529.1:0-2646 GCF_977966315.1 Frankia sp. CeRuru1 | reverse complement strand
TCGTGGGCCTGCCGTTGCGGTTCGCGGGCGGGCCAGTGCGCCGGGATGATCATTTTGTAGGCCTGCAGCCCGCCGGGTCGGCGGGTGAGCGGGATGAGCGTCATGCCGTTGCGTTCGATCGGGCGGGGGTGGATGCGCGGGTCGGCGGTTGGCGTGCCGACCAGCTCGTCCAGCGGCACCTGGTGGGCGCGTGCCAGCGGCAGCAGCAGTTCCAGGGTGAGCCGGCGCTGGCCGGACTCCAGGCGGGACAAGGTGCTGACCGAGATCCCGGTGGTCTGGGACAGCTGCGGCAGCGTCACCCCGCGCCGGTGGCGCAGCGCGCGTAGCCGCGGGCCCACCGCCGCCAGGACGCCGTCGAGGTCGGGCACATCGTCGATCACACCATCAGTTTGCCATCTCGGCAACGCTTCTTGTCAGAACGGGTGGCGTGCGCGGACAGTCCGGCGCGGGGCGGTCGTCGCGACGACGAGCAGGGCGCCCCGCCTGGACAGGCCGAGGAGAGCGCATGGTGAACGAGGCGTACGACAACGAGGCGTACGACGTGGTGGTAGTGGGTGGCGGACCGGCCGGGCTGGCCGGCGCCCTGACCCTGGCGCGGGCACGTCGGTCGGTGCTGGTGGTCGACGCCGGCGACCCGCGGAACGCCCCGGCCGGGGGTGTCCACAACTACCTGGCCCGCGAGGGCACGCCCCCGAGTGACCTGCTGGCCGCCGGTCGCGCCGAGGTGACCGGCTACGGTGGCGAGGTCGTGGCCGGCACCGTCACCTCCGCCCGGCATCTCGGCGGGGGCGGTGGCTTCCGGGTGTCGCTCGCCGACGGCCGGGCCGTGCGGGCACGGCGGCTGCTGGTGACCACCGGCCTCACCGACGAGCTGCCCGCCGTGCCCGGGGTGGCCGAGCGGTGGGGGCGCGACGTGGTGCACTGCCCGTACTGTCACGGCTGGGAGGTTCGCGACCAGGCGATCGGCGTCCTGGCCAGCGGCCCGATGGCAGTGCACCAGGCCCTGCTGTTCCGGCAGTGGAGCGCGGGCGTGACCCTGTTCCGCCACACTGCACCCGCCCTCAGCGACGAGCAGGCCGAACAGCTCGCGGCCCGCGGGATCGGTGTCGTGGACGGCGAGGTTGCCGGCCTGGAGGTGACCGGCGACCGGCTCACCGGTGTCCGGCTGCGTTCCGGCCGGCTCGTCCCGTGCCGGGCTGTGGCGGTCGCGCCGCGTTTCACCGCCCGCGCGGACCTACTCGCCCCGCTCGGCCTGCGGCCAGTCGAGGTGCGGCTAGGTGAGCACGTGCTCGGCAGCCGCATCGAGGCGGACGCGACAGGGGCGACCGCCGTGGCCGGGGTGTGGGTCGCGGGCAACGTCGCCGACGTGCGGGCGCAGGTCCTGTCCTCCGCCGCCTCCGGACTGGCCGCCGCGGCCGCCGTCAACGCCGACCTCGTCGCCGAGGACACCCGGCGGGCGGTCGAGTCCCACCGGTACGAACAGACCTACGGCGAGCAGGCATGGGACGCCCGGTACCGGTCCCGGCCACAGCACTGGAGCGGAAACCCCAACCCGGCGCTGGTCGCGGAGGCCACCGACCTGCCAGCCGGCACGGCGCTCGACGCCGGGGCAGGCGAGGGCGCAGACGCGTGCTGGCTCGCCGCCCGCGGCTGGCAGGTCACCGGCATCGATCTGTCGACCACGGCCCTGCGCCGGGCCGCCGCCCGCGCCGACCGGCTCGGCCTCGGCATCACCTGGATACACGCCGACCTGGCCGCCCGGCCCGCGCCCGGAACATACGACCTGGTCACCGCGCACTACCTGCACCTGCCACCAGCGTCGCGGCAGGCACTGTTCGCCCACCTCGCCGCCGCCGTCGCACCCGGCGGCACGCTGCTGATCGTCGGCCACGACCCCACCGGCCTGCATACCACGGGCCCCCGGCCAGAGCTGGCGGAGGCGGGCTGGACTGCCGCCGAGGTCGCCGACACCCTCGGCGACGGCTGGACAATCGACGTCGCCGAAGCCCGGCCCCGGCCGGGCACCGACCACGACGGCCGCGACATCACGATCCACGACGCGGTTCTGCGCGCCCGCCGAGACGACACCCAAGACCGCCGGCGAGGGACCCAGCCCTCCGCTGCCCGGCGTGCGACCAGCCATGACGCCACCACGGCCAGCGGCGGCCAAGCGCGGGTCGCCGGCTCTCTCCACCTGTAGGTCCTGTCCCCGGAGCCCACGTGGAGCGTGATGGTGACTATGCGGTCGACCGGGATGAACGCCCTCGCAGGTAGCCGGCGACCTCCTCGGCAGGGTCGAGGGTCATGCCGACGGCGACGGCGAGGTCATCGCCGAGATCGAGCTGGGTCTGCTGCACCTGGGGCGCTGCAATGGGTACCTTCGGGGTGTCGGTGGACCAATAGCAGGCTGCCCTACCGGTACCGCAGCGTGTGCTGCCGGACAGTGGGCAGCGCGGTACCGAGAACACGTGAGAAATTGGCCCGCCAGCTCCCGCCCGCGCAGCTTCCGCTGGCCCGGATTCCGTCAGTCCAGCTTCCGTCGGTCCGCCCAGGGTGGGCCCACTAACGGCCGGTGTCCTGGTACATCATCGATTCCGGACTGAACCGTTGACTGAAGAGCAGGGCACGCTACTGGACTGTTCGCCC
>NZ_CDWWEW010000528.1:0-2656 GCF_977966315.1 Frankia sp. CeRuru1 | reverse complement strand
GCGGCCACCTCGGGCGCCGCGGCGACCTCGTCCGCGCGGGTGACCGCCGTCGGCACCAGCACGCCCCGGGCGCCGGCCGCCGCGGCGGCGGCCATGTCCGCGCCGATATCGCCGATGAACGCGCAGTTCCGCGGCGCCACGCCGAGTGCGGCGGCCGCGGCGAGGAGCAGCGCCGGGGCAGGCTTGCGGCACGGACAGCCCGCGTCCGGCGCATGGGGGCACACGAACACCGGCCCCAGACCGCCCAGCAGACCGCCCAGCAGATCGTCGAGCCGCCGGTTGACGGCATGGACGTCGTCGAGGGCGAGCAGACCGCGCCCGACACCGCTCTGGTTGGACACCACGGCGGTCGGGATGCCGGCCCGCCGCAGGCGCCGCAGGGCCGCCGCCGCCGTCGATACGGGGACGACCCGTCCGGGATCGCCGTTGTAGGGGATGTCGATACACAACGTCCCGTCCCGGTCGAACAGCACCGCTTCCGGCAGGGTCCGGCGCCCGGCGGCCGCGTGCGTGTCCGCGCTCAGGGGGGAAGCGCCGTCGACGGCGCGGATCTGTTCAGCCACGAGACGAGGGCTGCCCCGAGGAGCGTGGAGAAAACTACTACTCTGGGTAACAGGGAGGATGGCAGGGACTGGATGATCGGGTTCTTCTTCCCGGTGGCGGGGGCCGAAGATCCACCGTCCGGGCCGATGCCCGGCCCGGCGTTCGGGCCGAAACCGCCTCGGCCACGACGGCGGTCGTGAGGTCCCTCATGCAGGCCGGACCGTCGGCCGAGAGCGGGCATCGCGCCGTCCACCAGCAGTCCTGTTCGGTGATGGACAGCGGTCGTCGGACCGGGCAGTCTGGCAGTCCCTGCAGGTCCATCCCGCCCGGATCGCCGCCTTGCCGGGACGCCGCGATGCCGTAGCGGGCGGCCGGGCTCGGGCCGAACAGCGCCACCGTGCGGGCGCCGACGGCAGCGGCCAGGCGCACCGGCCCGGTATCCCCGCCGACCACGACGCCGCCGCGCGCGCCGACGGCCGCGCACAGCCCCGCGAACCCCCGCAGCGGCAGCGGGGAGGCTATGGGCACCCGGGGCACGGCCGTCCCGGCCCCGGATGCGTGTGGCTGCAGGACCGGATGCCCGCGCGCCGCGAGCAGCCGGGCGAGATCGGTCCACCGCCGTGCCGGCCACCGTTTGACGGCCATTCCGGCGTCGGGTACCAGCAGCACCGGAGCCGGGCGGCCGGGTGTGGTGCTGTCGGGTGTGGTGCCGTCGGGTGTGGTGCCGTCGGGTGTGGTGCCGTCGAGTGCGGCGAGGATGCGTTCACCCTCGGCGACCTCCGCCGCGGTCAGCGCGACCCGCCCATGGGCGTTACCACGGCCACGGCCACGGCCACGGGCGTCGGCGCCGTCCGGATGGCCGGGGCCGGGCCGGATCCAGCCGTCTTCGGTGAGGAGCCGGACGAACCGGGACCCGATCGGTTCGGCGGGGTCCGGCCGCCGCCAGAGGTCCGTCACGACGTGCCTCGGCCGTCCGGTATGCCGCGGTCGCCCGGCCTCGATCGCGGCCGGCACGCCGCTGTGCCGGCTCGTCGTCACGACCAGGTCCGCCCGCGGCCGGCTTACCGCGCGGACGACAGCCTCGCGGACGGCCTGCGCGCGGTGATCAGTCACCTGCACGACCTCGGTGATCCGGTCGTCGTGGGTCAGCAGCTCGCCGGCCGGCGCGAAGGTGAGGACGCGGATCCGGGCATTCGGATGGCTGTCCGCCAGTGCGTGGATCGCTGGCAGGGCGATCAGCAGATCGCCGAACCCGCCGAGCAGCTCGACGAAGAGGATCTCGCGCGGCTCCGCCCGGGCCGGATCCGTCCACTCGCCGGCCACCGACGTTCCTCGGTCTCGGCTTCCTCGGTCTCGGCTTCCTTGCCTTTCCAGAGGGTTTTGTGTCCATTTTATCCCTCTGGATAGGCGAGATCTGGATGGGTGGGGAGGGGGATCGTCGACGGTCATCGGGGACCGATCAGACACCGGTAGAGGCGGGCGTGCGCGGCCCCGACGGACGGCCAGGACCGGTCGGCGACGAGGTCGCGGCCGCCAGCGGACACGGCCGCCCGCAGCGCCGGGTTGCCCAGCAGCCGGCGCAGCCCACGGGCCAGCGCGGCCGGGTCCCGCACGGGTTTGGCCACGATCGCCGTCCGGCCGTCGACGAGGGCCGGATCCGGCGGGTCCGCGACCGTTACCACTGTCGGCAGGCCGTGGGACAGCGCGGCCGCCAGCGCCCCGCTCTTCGTCGTCACCCCGGCGGTGAACGGCAGCACGCAGACGTCCGCCCCGGCCAGGATGTCCGAAACCTCTTCGGCCGGCAGATGTCCGGTGAACGTCACCCGGTCCGCGACGCCGACGGCACGGGCGTGCCCTTCGAGCTCGCGGCGGAAGGCCGCAGCCTCGGCGTCGGGCAGCGCCAGGGAGGTGAACCCGCCGACGACGGCGAGATGCAGGTCGGGATGGTCGGCGTGCAGCTCGGCGACGGCTTCGAGGAGATACCGCACGCCTTTCACCGGGTGGACGAAGCCGAAGAAGACTGCCACCTCGGCGTCGGGGCCGGTGCCGAGCCGGCCGCGTAGCCGGGACCGGGCCGCCTGTCCCGGGCTGACGCCGGGGGATGGGCTGATGC
>NZ_CDWWEW010000527.1:0-2664 GCF_977966315.1 Frankia sp. CeRuru1 | reverse complement strand
GCTCGGGGGTCACCGTGCGCTTCGGGGTCTGCGTCATCCGTGTTCCTCCGCGAAGTCAACCTGAGTGGAGATCAGGTCGAGATAGGTTCCGCCGCGGGCGACGAGCTCGTCGTGGCTGCCGGTGGCGACGACCCGGCCGCCGTCGAGGACCACGAGCCGGTCCGCGCCGCGGATGGTGGACAGCCGGTGGGCGATCACCAGCGTCGCCCGGCCGTGGCGCAGGCGGGCCAGCGCCGCGGCGACCTCCGCCTCGCTGTGCGCGTCGAGGTTGGACACGGCCTCGTCGAGCACCACCACCGGCGCGTCGCGCAGCAACGCCCGGGCGATCGCGATCCGCTGCCGCTGCCCCCCGGACAGCAGGCCGCCGAGCTCCCCGGCCGCGGCGCCGTAGCCCTCGGGCAGCGCGGCGATGAAGTCGTGGGCGCCGGCGTCCCGCGCCGCCTGTTCCACCGCGGCGTCGGTCGCGTCCGGCCGGGCGAGCCGGATGTTCTCCCGCACCGAGAGGTTGAACAGGTGGACGTCCTGCGGGACGTGGGTGACCGCCTCGCGCAGCATCGCCTGGGGCAGGTCGCGCACGTCCTGGCCGCCGACCAGGATGCGTCCGGAGTCGACGTCCCAGAACCGCATCAACAGGTGGGAACACGTGCTCTTACCGGCCCCGGAGTGCCCCACCAGGGCGACGGTCTCACCGGGGGCGACGGTGAAACTGACCTCGTGCACCGCGTCGACACCGGTGCCGGGATAACGGAAGGTGACCCGCTCGAAGGCCACCCCGGGCGCCGGCGGCAGAGCCGGGGCCGCGGTGGCGCGGTCCTCGACGGGGGCCTCGGTCGTCAGGATCGACTCGATCCGGGCGGCGGCGGCCAGGATGACGTCCAGCTCCCGGGTGGTGTCGACGACGGCGAAGATCGGGACGAACGCCGCCAGCGCGAGGACGACGGCGACCGACAGCAGGTGGCGCGGCAGCTCCCCGGTGCTCACCAGGTGGGCTCCGGTGGCCAGCACGGCGACGAGCCCGACGAAGGAGAGCAGGTCGGTGACCGCCTGCTCGGTGCCCGCCCGGCGGCCGTGCACCGTCTTGGCCGCCGACAGCACACCCTCCCGCCGCGCCAGGTTGGTCAGCGCCCGCTGCCCGGCGTTGTGCGCGAGCAGCTCCCGCACGCCCTGCACGGTGTCGACGACGTCGGCACTCAGCTCCCCGAGCGAGTCCCGCAGCTGGGTGGCCGTCGCCTCGGACCGGCGGCGCAGCCACCGCGGCACGGTGAGCAGCCCGACCAGCGCCGGGAGGAGGGCGACGGCGAGCTCCCAGCGCATCACCGCGAGCGTGGCGAGTGCGGCCGGCGGCACGGTGGCGGCCACGACGACCGGGCTGAGGGTGTGGGCGAAGAAGCCTTCGAGCTGCTCGACGTCGGAGATCGCCGAAGCGCCCAGGTCGCCGGTCCGGCGCCGCTGCAGGCCGCCGGGCGCCAGCCGCTCGAACGCGTCGTAGATCATCCCCCGGACGGTGGCGAGCACCCGGAACGCGCCCACGTGGGCGAGCTGGCTGTCGGTCCAGGCGAGCACCGCGGCCGCCACCGCGAGCACGCCCAGCACGGCGATCCCCGGGTGAAGCTCGGAGCCGGGGGTGCCGGTCACCGCGCGCCCGACGAGCCAGGCACCGGTGGCCGCCGCGCCGAGGGTGGCGAGCTGGTGGGCGACTCCGGCGGTGACCGCGACGGCGAAGATCCCGCGGTGGGGGCGCAGGAGCGCGACCAGCGGCCGCAGCCGTGCGCCCCGGCCCGCGGCCGCCGCCTCGGACGTCCCAGGCTCGGCGGCTGGGGTGAGCTCGGTGTCCGCCGCGAGCTCAGTCATGGTTCCCCTCCTTGAGGACCGCCACCGGAACCGGCCCGCCGGCACCGTTTCTGCCTGCACCGGTGGCGCTGGCACCGGTAGCGCCGTCGCCGGCTCCGTTGCCGGCGCCGCGCCCCGCCGACCGCTGGGCCGCGACCAGCCGGGCATACGGGCCGTCCGCCCCGAGGAGGTCGTGGTGGGCTCCGTGCTCCACCACCGCGCCGCCCTCCATCACGACCACCCGGTCGGCGGAGGCGACGGTGGACAGCCGGTGCGCGATCACCAGGCAGCTGCGCCCGGCCCGCAGGCGTGTCAGCGCCTCCTGGACGTCCGCCTCGACCGCGCCGTCGAGGCTGGAGGTGGCTTCGTCGAGCACGAGGACCGGCGCGTCACGCAGCAGAGCCCGTGCGACGGCGATCCGCTGCCGCTCACCGCCGGACAGGGTGAGCCCGCGCTCGCCCACCAGTGCGTCGTATCCGCCGGACAGCGCACTGATGAAGCTGTGCGCGCCGGCGGCCCGGGCCGCGGCCAGCACCTGCTCGTCGGTGGCATCCGGCCGGCCCAGGACGATGTTGTCCCGGACGGTGCCGTGGAACAGGTAGGTGTCCTGGGAGACGACGGCCACCGTCGACCGGATCTCCTCGGCCGACAGGGTCGCGATATCGGTCCCGCCCAGGCGGATGACACCCGCCGTCGGCTCCTGGAAGCCGAGCAGCAGGCCCACCAGGGTCGTCTTGCCGGCGCCGGAACGCCCGACGACGGCCACGGTCTCGCCCACCCCGACGGCGAAGCTGACCCCACGCACGGCCGGCTCGGACCGGCTCGGGTAGGTGA
>NZ_CDWWEW010000526.1:0-2667 GCF_977966315.1 Frankia sp. CeRuru1 | reverse complement strand
ATCCACGGCCGAGGTGAGCGTCGGGGCACGCGGGGAGCTCGGTGCGCACGGGCCTGCCGACGCGCACCGCGGGGGAGCGCCCGCGCACTCGGGACTTCGGAATCGGAATCAGAATCGGATGTCACCTGTACCTGCCTGAAGGGGATGGGCACGGAGCACCGCGGGCGGGCGACACCGCGGCGGGTCCGGTCCCCGGTCTGGATGGAGGGTCAGTTCGCCGCGACGAGCTTCGGGAGGTCGGCCACGTACTCGGCGACCGTGGTATCGGCGAATTAGCTCCTCGCCATTCCCTTGTAGTTCGTCGTTGGCGTGGAATACGCCAAGGTGCCGCCGGCAAGCAGGATCCGCCCGTCGGGGAGCTGCGCATGCCCGGAACAGAACAGCCGGATGAGGACCCCGCCGGCGCCGAGGCGTACGCCGTCACCGGCGGGTGGGCTACGAAACCGCACCGGGCACCCCGTCCTCCGACGGCCTTCCGCGCGACGGCGACGCCGCCCGCTCGGGCACCGCCCGCTCAGGCACCGCCCGCTCAGGCACCGCCCGTCGCCGGTACACCAGCCGATCCACCACCAGGTATCGGACGATCACCGCGGCGGCCAGGGACATCAGGGTCGAGATGCCGACGCCGAGATGCCATCGCCCGACCAGCACCGCGAGCAGTGGCAGCCGGATGACCAGATCGAGGTTGTTGATGAGCGCGAACGCCGGATAGCGACGCAGCCGGGAACCCGTCTCCCGGTCCCAGACCAGGAGCTCGCAGCCGAGGAAGTTCCAGCCGATGGCGATCTGGGTCGCGACGATCGCCGCGGCCAGGTAGTGCAGGCCGACGTGGTGAAGCACGGCGGTGCCAAGCAGGTTCGGCACCGTCCCGGACGCCCCGACCAGGGCGAAGCGCGCGGGCTTCGGAACCCGCAACGCGAACAGCCGCCGGGCGAAGCGGGCGCCTTCGGTCAGCGAGGCGTTGGAGGTCCCGGCGTGCCGCTCGGCGAAGGCGTACCCGATCTCGCGGACGCGCAGCCGTCCGGACGCGACGAGCAGCTCCAGCAGGATCTTGTAGCCGTCCGGTCGCAGGCCGGCCCGGTCCACGACGGCAACCCGCACCAGGAAGAAGCCGCTCATCACGTCCGAGACGCCGCGCAGCCGACGGGGGAAGACCCACCGGCACAACCGGTTGGACCCCGTCGAGACCAGGTGCCGCATGCTTCCAGCGAGCCCCGATGCGCTGCCGCCGGACACGTACCGGCTGCCGATCACCACGTCGGCGGCATGTTCCACGGCGGTGCCGAGCAGCGCCGGGATGGTCTCCGGCGGATGCTGGAGGTCCCCATCGATGATCACCGCATAGGGTGCGGCACAGAGCGCGAAGCCCTCGCTGACCGCGCCCCCCAGCCCGCCGACCCGCTGGGCCGGGGTCCGATGGTGCACCCGTACCGGTAACCGCATCGAGGGGCGGACGCGCGCGATGACCTCGGGTGTTCCGTCGTCGGAGTCGTCAACAAAGATCACTTCTCCGAACAGGCCGTGCAGCGCATCGTCGAGGCGCCGCAGCAGCGGTTCGACGTTGTGCGCCTCGTTGCGGGTGGGTATCACGACCGACACCTGTGGCCCGACGTCCACCCGGGGACCGACCGGTTCCGCGGCCGAACCGCCCGTCCGCTCGGGACGCTCCAGCGGGGGGCGGGGATGCGGCAGAACGGGCAGGCGGAGCAGGCCCGTGCGGTCGTCCGGTCCGCCCTCCGGCCCAGTCCGGCTCCCCCGATCGGCCCCACTCCCCTGCTCGATCCGGCTCCCCCGATCGGTCCTACTTGCTTGATCGGTCCTACCCCCCTGCCCGGTCGAGGTCATCGGGTCCCCCCGGGGCCACTGACCCGCGAAACGCGGGTCAGTGCCGAGATAATCCCGATCCGTCGAATTCCGGACAATACAGTGCAACATTCACACGGCCACATTCCTGTGGTGATCATAACGAATTTCCCCCAGAGGCAGCAGAATAAGAGAAGTCCCGGATCGAGCCATCTACCGGCACCCCATGCCCGATCCGGGCCCTACGGTCATAAGGCCGGGCGAAAAATTACCGCAGGCCGTCGGCGGACGGGGGCGGGTGACCACCAGGAACACTCCGAGACACGGTCTCCCCGCTAAGCCGGGTGCGCCCGTGCCACACCGCACTCCACCGGCACGCTTCCCGACACTTCCGGGCAACCCGGTTGACCGGTACCGCCCGGCCCTATAATTCAGAACTCACCGATCAACATCCCCGCATAGGGCCACAAGTCCCGGCCCCACGGAGCGGCACATCGCGACAACACGTGGAACCACCCCGGCCGGGTTGACGACAATCACGACCGCAGAACCCCGCGCCCATAGACTTCCCAGCCATAAACCCCAGGGAGCACGGTGTCAGACCAGCCTCGCAAGAGCAGAGCGGACAGGGGGCACGTTCGCCTCAACCAACGGGATCTCCACGCCCTCGAATGGATCTTCGACATGCGAGCCGCCTTCGAGTCGGACATCTCGGAGATTCTCGGCCCGGAACACCCGATCTCCAAGAACGCGGCTCGCGCCGTCGTGAAGCGCTGGGAGAACGCCGGAGTCGCCTCCGCCGATCCCGTACTCGCCGGCCAGGGCCGGCTCGTACGGCTCACCGCCGAGGGCACCCGGCTGGTC
>NZ_CDWWEW010000525.1:0-2691 GCF_977966315.1 Frankia sp. CeRuru1 | reverse complement strand
GTCCCGACCGGCACGGTCACGGCGCTGCTCGGGCCGAACGGCGCCGGCAAGACGACCACCGTGGAGATCTGCGAGGGATTCCGCCGCGCCGACGCGGGCGAGGTGCGGGTTCTCGGGCTCGACCCCTGGGCGGACGCCGTTGCCCTGCGCCCCCGGGTCGGGGTGATGCTGCAGTCCGGGGGGATGTATCCCGGCGCCCGCGCCGGCGAGATGCTGCGCCTCGTCGCCTCGCACTACCGCCACCCGCTGGATCCCGCGGCGCTGTTGGACCGGCTCGGGCTGACCGGGTCCGCCGGTACCCCGTTCCGCCGGCTCTCCGGCGGCCAGCAGCAGCGGCTGTCGCTGGCGATGGCCGTGGTCGGCCGCCCGGAGCTGGTCTTCCTCGACGAGCCGACGGCCGGGTTGGACGTCCAGGGCCGGCGGGACACCTGGGAGCTCGTCGAGGAGCTGCGCACGGCCGGGGTCACCGTCGTGCTGACCACCCACGCCATGGACGAGGCCGAACGGCTCGCCGATCAGGTGATCATCGTCGACCACGGCAGGGTGGTGGCGGTCGGCTCCCCCGCGGAGCTCACCCGGGGCGGCGCCGAGGGGCAGCTGCGCTTCCGGGCCCCCGCCGGGCTGGATCTCGGCCGGCTGCTGCTCGCGCTGCCCGACGGCACCACCGCGCAGGAGGGCCCGGCTGGGCACTACCTGTTGCAGGGCACGGTCGACCCGCAACTGCTCGCTGCGGTGACCGCCTGGTGCGCGGGTAACGGCATCCTGGCAGAGGATCTCCGGGTCGAACAACGCACGCTGGAGGACGTCTTCGTGGAACTGACCGGATCGGAGCTGCGCTCATGACCGGCATCCCGCTGCTCGATCTGCGCCCGGCTCCGGCGCCCGCGTCGCGGGCCCGGATGCTGGCGGCACAGACCAGGCTCGAGCTGGTACTCACCCTACGGCGCGGCGAGTCCGTCCTGCTCACCCTGATCATCCCGGTCGGTCTGCTGGCCTTCTTCACCGCCGTCGACGTGCTGCCGAGCTCCACCGAGCGGCCGGTGGACTTCCTCGTCCCCGGGGTGCTCGCGCTGGCCGTGATGTCGACCGCCTTCACTGGGCAGGCGATCGCCACGGGCTTCGAACGCTCCTACGGCGTCCTCAAACGCCTCGGGGCGACCCCGCTGCCCCGCGCGGTCCTACTCGCCGGCAAGACGTTGGCGGTGCTCGCCGTCGAGGTCATCCAGCTGGTGCTCCTGGTGGCGGTCGGGTTCGCGCTGGGCTGGGACCCGACCGGCGGGCCGGTCGGGGTTCCGGCGGTGCTGGCGCTGCTCGTCCTGGGCACGGCCGCGTTCTCGGGGCTCGGCCTGCTGATGGCCGGAGCCCTGCGGGCCGAGGCGACGCTCGCCGCCGCCAACGGCGTCTACCTGGTGCTGCTGCTGATCGGCGGGGTGATGTTCCCGCTGTCGAAGCTTCCCGGCTGGCTGCGGGCGATCGCCGAGGTGCTGCCGACCGCGGCGCTGTCGGACGGGCTGCGGGCCGTCCTCGCCGAGGGCGACGGTCCGGGGGCGCATACCCTGATCGTGCTCGCGGCCTGGGCGGTGGCGAGTCTGGCACTCGCCGCCCGCACCTTCCGCTGGGAGTAGAGCCGACTGGGAGTAGAGCCGACACCGCGACCATCCGGTCACCGGGCACCAGCCGACCGGCAGGCACCATCCGGCCGGCAGGCACCATCCGACCAGCGGAGAAGGATCCGAGCGGCCCGCGCCGGACAGGGCGTTACCATGGCAGTCGTGCCAGCTTCTACAGAGCGTCGGAGTTTGCCGCTGATCAGCCTTCGCGCCTTCCGACTCCTCACCACACTTAACGTGGTCTTGCTGTCACTGATCGTGGTGAGTGGTGGCGTGGTCCGCCTGACCGGCTCCGGTCTCGGCTGCCCGACCTGGCCGCAGTGCGGGGACGGCTCGTTCGTGCCGCACTCGGAATACGCCCTGCACGGAGCGATCGAGTTCGGCAACCGGGTCGTCGGCCTGGTGGTCGGCCTCGTGGCGCTGATCACCCCGCTGGTCGCGCTCCGCCTGCGCGGCGGACGGCGGCGCGATCTTCGGCTGCTGTCCTTCGGCCTCTGGGTGGGTTTCCTCGGACAGGCCGTGCTCGGCGGGATCACCGTCCTGACGAAGCTGCACCCGGCGACCGTCGCCGCCCATTTCCTGCTCTCCATGGTCCTGCTGTGGAACGCGGTCCTGCTGGACCACCGGGCCCGCCAGGACGCGGGTGCGGCGACCCCGGGGGTCGGTCCCGCGCTGCGGTGGCTGGCGCGCCTGCTGGTGGTCGTCTCGGCGGGGGTGCTCGTCCTCGGCACGGTCGTGACCGGCGCCGGGCCGCACAGCGGTGACAGCGATCATCCGGCCCGCTTCGGGTTCGACCTCGTCAACGTCTCCCAGCTGCACGCCGACGGCGCGATGCTGCTGGTCGGGCTCGTCGCGGCCATGGCGTTCGCGGTGCGGGTCGCCGAGGCTCCCGACGAGGCCAGGCGGACCTCCCTCGCCCTGGTCGGGACCGTCCTCGCGCAGGCCGCGATCGGATTCACCCAGTACTTCCTCGGCGTTCCCGCTCTCCTCGTCGCCCTGCACATGACCGGGGCGACCGTGATGTGGGTCGCCGCGCTGCGGCTCTGGCTCGCCCTGAGCTCCCGGCACCCCCGGCCGGTAC
>NZ_CDWWEW010000524.1:0-2697 GCF_977966315.1 Frankia sp. CeRuru1 | reverse complement strand
GGGTGGACGCGGGTGGTTCGGCCTCGGATCTTGTTCGGGTAGGCGGCCAGTTCGGTGATCGTGGTGGGGTCGGTGTGCAGGATCCAGCGGTGTGGGTGGCGGGTCTCCTGGCGTCCGCGGATGCGGCCTTGCTGGCGCCAGCGGTGGATGGTTCCGGTGGTGACGCCGAGGCGGGCGGCCAGATCCGCGAGCCACCACTCGTGGGCGCCGGGTGCCTCGTCGGGGTGGACGGGCAGTGGCCGGTGGTGGGTGATCGGGTGTCCGGCGCGGCGCAGGACCTGGTCGACCAGTCGCCAGCGGATCGGGCCGTCATCGCGGGCGGGGCGGAAACCGTCGGTGTTGAGCTGATCGGCGATCTGGCGAGGATCCAGGCCGCGGCGGGCGAGCTCGATCACGCGGGCGGTGAGCTGGGGGTAGTAGCTGAGGTCTTCGAAGCGTTGGAGGGGGCGGCGGAGCACCCCGGTGGTGGTCATCCCGCCGGCCCAGCAGATGGTGACGTCGACCAGTTCGCTGCGGCCACGGACGGTGACGATGATGTCGTCGATGACGGCGCGGATGATCTGCTTGCGGTCGGCGTTGTCGGTGGTCGGCGCGTTCCAGAGGGCGGGCAGGTCGGCTGCCGCGGCGGCGATGGCCTGCTTGTCAGGGGCGGTCAAGGGCACGGGGGCGGTGTGCTGGAAGCGGTGCCAGTCCTCGGTGAGCTGCTGGTGGTGGGCCAGGGCTTGTTCCCAGTCGGCTTCCAGCTGGCGGACCACCAGGCGGTTCTCGGGCTCGGCCAGCTGATAGCAGCGGCGGGCGTGGTCCACGGCCTGCTGGGCACGTTCCAGCCGCTGGGTCCAGATTTTGTTCAGCGCGGCCCGGTCGGCGTGGAGCTGTTCGGCCGCGGCGATGCTGACCTGTGCGGCGGCCGGGGTCAGCGCGGCCAGCAGCCGGGCGGTGATGAAGGTGTCCAGACAGCGGCCGCTGAGGTGCTGACAGTGCGGGCCGCCGTAGTCGGCGCGGGCTCCGGTGCAGTTGTAGCTGGTGCGGGGTTTACCGGCGTCGATGTGATAGGCCACCGTCATCCGGCGGCGGCATCGGCCGCAGCGCAGCAGTCCCGCCAGCAGCGCCGGGCCGTAGCGCACCGCCCCGGGCACGTCGGCGTGTGGCTGGTTCGCGGCCAGGCGGGCCAGGTTGGCCTCGTACTGCGCCACGGTGATGTAGGCGGGCAACGCGTCCTCGATCCAGGCCAGCCACTCGGCCCGCTCCATCCGCCGCAGCCCGGCCTTGGGATGCCCGGGCCGGCGGCGGGAAGGATCGACCCGCCGCCGCCCATACACGTAGACCCCGGCATAGACCGGGCTGCCCAGCATGCAGGTCAGGGTGGCGCGGGCTGGCCGTTTCCACACCAGCTCGCCCCTGTCGGGGCCCGAGCGGGCCCGGATCCCGATCTGGATGCCGTGTTCGACCAGGAAACGCATCACGCCCTGGATCGAACCGAGCTCGGCGAACTTCGCGAAGACCAGACGCACCACGGACTGCACCTGCTCATCGGGGTCCAGCACCGCCTCGCCCGACGGACAACGCCAGTACCCCACCGGCAGCGCGATGGCCAACTCGCCGCGGCGGGCCTTGTTCACCCGCCCGGCCTGCATCCGCTGATTGATCAGATACAGCTCGGCCTCGGACATCGTCCCTTTCAACCCCAGCAGCAACCGGTCGTTGTACTCGGCCGGGTCGTACACGCCATCGACGTCCGCCAGCAGCGCACCACCGAGCGCGCACAACTCGATCAGCTGGTACCAGTCCTTCCCCGAGCGTGCCAGACGCGACATCTCCGTGCCCAGTACCAGCCCGACGTGCCCCAAAGAGATCTCGGCTACCAGCCGCTGGAACCCCGCCCGGCCGACCGCGCTCGCCCCGGACCTGCCCAGGTCATCGTCGATCACCTGGACCCGCGACGCCGTCCAGCCCAGCGCCACGGCCCGGTCCACCAACGCGTACTGCAACCGCGTCGACTCACCGTGCCCCAGCACCTGCCCGCGGGTGGACTGGCGCACATACACCACCGCCAGCCGGTCGGTATGGCGACAGGTCACCTTGCCGCCCGACCGCTCCCACGGCATCACCATGGTCACCGGTCACTCTCCGAGCTCGGTGCCGCCGGGGCCTGCTGGTTCGCCGCCCCGCTCCGCGACGGCAGACTCTTGCGAGCGATCAGCGCCAGCCAGTACACCGCCGTCCGGCGATTGGCCACCGGCAGCCCCGCCCACAGACTTGCCACATCCGGCTCTGAGCTTGGCCCCCGAGCACGGACACCTCACCTGAGGTGGCCCCCGGCCACCAGGGAGGATGTCGACCATGCCCGCTCCACACCCGCCCGAGTTCCGCCGGCGTGCGGTCGAACTCGCCCGCCGTGGCGACACGCCGATCGCGGCGCTCTCGAAGCAGCTGACGATCAGTGAGTCGTGTCTGCGTAACTGGATCGCCCAGGCCGACGCGGACGACAACGGCGGCGAGAACCGCCTGACGAGCGTGGAGAAGCGTGAGCTGGCCCAGTTGCGCCGAGACAAGAAGCGCCTGGAGATGGAAAACGAGATTCTCAAGCGCGCGGCCGCCTACTTCGCCCGGGAGAACATCCTCCCAAACTGATCTACCGGCTGGTCCGTGAGCTCGCCGACGACCCGGAACTGGATGTGGATGTCGCGGTGGCCTGCC
>NZ_CDWWEW010000523.1:0-2696 GCF_977966315.1 Frankia sp. CeRuru1 | reverse complement strand
GGGGTGGGCGGTGCGGGCCGGTCCCTGAGATGACCCCAGAGATCGTCGATTGCGCGGACAATTTTTTTGAGTTCGCGGGCAAGTTTTTCGAGTTTGGCCCGGTTATATAGCGTGATCACTATGATAGTGGTGATGCCGACGACCACTTGCAGGCCCAGATTCTCCGCGGCGCTGGGCAGCTGCGTGAGCAACTGGTGGTGCAGATCCTGCATACTGACGTCGACTCTGACCTCACCGACGATCTTACCGTCGGTGTCGCGCAGCGGAACCTCGGCGCGCACGGACGACCCCAGGCTCCCGGACCCGCGACTGACAGTCTCCTGTTCGTGGAGGGCGCCCGAGGGGTCGGCGCTGACCGGTTTGCCGATGTTCTTCGGATCGAGATCGGAGCAGCGGATACCCCGGCTGTTGATGACGACCACGGACTGCGCTCCTGTGAGGCGCCGGGCCTGTTCGGCGAGGGCCTGCACCTCCCCCGCGGGATCCTTCCCCATGACCGCCCGGGCCAGGAGCGGGTCGGATGCCACCGCACGCGCGATCTCAAGCGCTCCCTGCTGGGTCTGGTGGACAAGGTCGGTGTACAGCTTCAGGTCGGTCAGTCCACTCCCGATGCACAGCACGAGCAGTAGGGAGACGACGCGCATAGGTACTGCCCCTAGTGGTGGATCGAGGTGGATGGTTCGACAGGCCGTAAGCGTAGGCCGACCGGCATGAGCGGCGCCCCGAGTCGCGAACCGGAAGGCACGACGCACATCGCCCGATGGTGCCCGAAGATCCGTCCGCGCCGTCGTACGACGAGCTCGCGGCGCTGGTCGTGACACAGGCCGCGGCGCTCGCCGAGGCGCTGGCGAGGCTGGCCGGGACCGAGGCCGCGCTGGAGCGGGCGAACAGGGAGATCGAGGCGCTGCGCGCCCAGACCGGGAAGAACTCGAAGAACTCCCCGAAGCCACCGAGTTCGGACGGGCTGGCCAAGCCGGACGCGCCGAAGTCGCTGCGCACGAAGAGCAACCGCAGCCCCGGTGGGCAGGACGGGCACCCCGGCTCGACGCTTGCGATGACCGCCACCCCGACCCGGACGGTGGCCCACGAGCCGCCGGCGTGCGCAGGCTGTGGGGGGACGGCAACGGCCTGGTAGATAGCCTTTCTGCGCCGGGGTGGGGGTGGTGGTCCGGGTAACCGTGCCGGCGGGGCCGGCCAGGGTGACCTGCATGATCCGGCCGGTCTGGCGGCGGATGGCGAGCCATGTTTGCCCGGACCGGCGTTCGGCGGCCCGGGGGAGGAGCAGGGCGAGCCAGCAGGGCAGGACATGGGCGCGGATGCGGTGTTCGAGCCGGTGGAACAGGAGCTCGGCCTTCGCCTTCGCCCGGTCGAGGGCCAGCCGGCCGGTCGCGGTCCCGGCGGCGCTGCTCGCCGGTGCGGGCCAGCTCCTCGTCTGTGCAGAATGCGCAAAAAGCTATCTATCTACGAAACTTGCTAGTTTTCCGGCTCGTTCGTAGCATTCACTGCTGTGCGATCTGCGTTCCAGCCCCACGGGGGTGACATGCCGCCGCCGGCGGTTTCTTTCGCCGTGGCCGGCGGCCCCTCGTTGCCGGTCCTGATGCGCAGAATGCGCAAAAAAGTCATTTATTCACGAAACTTGCCAACTTGCCGGCTAGTCCGTAACGTTTTCGAAGGCGGCAAGGCCTACCGGTCGGAAGACCTACGACCAGCGTGTAAGAGAGGTGGAATAATCATGAACAGCGCAGGCAGCTCGGATCCATTGGGCCATCCCGATGCGCATGGTTTCCTGCCGAACGCTCTGGGAGTGTGGCGGCTCGACTCGTTCGACATCACCAACCGTAACGGAAATGTTCTCGAGAGGCCCATGGGTGCCCAGCCGGGCGGCCTACTGGTCTACTGGGAAGACGGCTACATGTCCGTGCACATCTGCGACCCGCGGGATGGCACCGCGGTCTCTGAACGCAGGGATGGATCGCGTGTCGATGTCGAGTCGATCTCCATGAGCACCTCGTTCTTTGGGTACTGCGGGTCTTACCACCTAGCTGGCAGGCAGGTCATTCACCGGGTGCGGGCAGCATCTGTTCCCAGGTGGATCGGAGAGGACCTGGTTCGTGATTTCACGCTGCAAGGGGACACCTTGACACTGTCTTGCCCGGCGCAGGAGGACGAGGACGCCTCGGACATCCGGGTCCCACGCCTGACGTGGAGGCGAGTCCGGCCCGCGGAATCTCCGGAAGGTGCGACCGTCGCCCCATCGCGGCCACCGCTGGACGGCAGGTAGAAATTCTGTCATGACGGGCGCACACGCTGACCGCACCGATTTGAGCCGGCGCGCACTATCCGTTGGTCTTCCTGCTGGTCGATTCAGCGATCGGGCCCGGGACGAAGATCGGAATGATCGAATGTCGGTCGTGTTCCTGCACGTCAACGCGGGATCGGCGGCAAGAGAAGGGGTGCGCGAACAGTGGACAAAGTCGTCGCAAGTGCAGCTAAGGCGATCGACGATATCCGTGACGGAGCATCGTTGGCGGTGGGTGGGTTCGGGGTGTGCGGCATCCCGAGCACGCTGATCGAGGCGTTGCTGAACGCCGATGTCACCGATCTCGAAATCGTCAGTAACAACTGTGGGGTCGACGGCTGGGGGCTGGGTGTGCTCCTGGACGCCGGCCGTATCCATCGCCTGATCGGATCCTATG
>NZ_CDWWEW010000522.1:0-2699 GCF_977966315.1 Frankia sp. CeRuru1 | reverse complement strand
ATTCCAGGCGGACGGCCCCGGGTGTTGTCCGTTCGGGACACCCGGATCGCGGCCGGAGCCGGAGCCGGAGCCGGAGCCTGCGGCCGGGGCCGGGGCCGGGGCGGCGCGAGTGCGGGTGCGGGTGACGGGTGTTGGTGCCGAGTGGCGGATGTGACCAGTGCCACACGGCGTGGGGAGCTGGCATTTGCAGTACAGTACGGTACTGTTTCTCTGGTCCGGGTAATGTTCATTGCGTCTTCTCCTCGGCGTCGCGGCCATGCGCGTCGACTCCGGAGAAGCGTCCGAGACGGAAGGGTGAAGACCGATTTCCCCGCCGAGTGGCGCCGGGCGTGGCCGGCCCCGGGACGACGCCCGGGAGCGGGCGATCCTGGACGCCGCGCTGGAACTGCTCGTCGAGGTCGGGTATGAGCGGATGAGCATGGTCGCCGTCGCGGCCCGGGCCCGGGCCAGCAAGGCGACGATCTACCGCCGATGGTCGTGCAAGGACGAGATGGTCGTGGAGGCCCTGCGGCGGCATGGTCCCGGCGACCGCGTCCCGGCTGACACCGGGTGCCTGCGGGACGACCTGGCCGCCGAGGTGCGCCTCATGGTCGACACGATTACCGGTCCCGACGGTGCGCTGCTCATCGGCGTGCTCCGGGCCGCGAGCGAGTCCCCGCGGCTGGCTGCGGTCGTGCAGGCCAACATCCTGCAGAACAAGGCGAAGATCGGCCGCTGCATGTTCGCTCGGGCCTCGCAACGGGGGGAGATCTCTGCGTCGGCCGATTTCGACGTGATCATGGAGATTGTCGTGGCGATGATTTTCTGTCGCCTGCTCGTCACCGGTGAGCCGCTCGACGGCGCGTTCGTCGATCATATGGTGGACGACGTGCTCATGCCGTTACTGGCTGGCCGGCCCGGAACGACACTCCGCCCCGGAACACCCCCGTCCGGGGCCAACTCGAACACCTGAGCTATTCTCGGCTCGAACGCCCGTTCGATAGCCCTGTCCCTGCCACCGTCGCGTCACCGACACCGCCACGGACCGCCCGGTCCCGGGGCGCCGTCCACCGGCACCATCCCCACTGCACCGGGTCGCCTCGCGCGAACTCGTGGCGTTCGTTCGTCCCCGTTTCAGGTCCGATCGGCTAGGAGCTTCCCTGTGACCACAACCCTCGACCACCAGGCGGAGGACCGTCCGGTGGAGGCGGCGGACGGCTCGCCCGATCCACGGCGCTGGCTCGCGCTCTGGATCATCGCTGTCGCGCAGCTCATGGTCGTCCTCGACGCCTCGATCGTGAACATCGCGATCCCGCACGCGCAGGCCGATCTCGACATCTCCACCGCGAACCGGCAATGGATCGTCACCGCGTACACCGTGGCCTTCGGCGGTCTGCTGCTGCTTGGCGGGCGCGTCGCCGACTACCTGGGGCGCAAGCGGGCCTTCAGCTGGGGACTCCTCGGTTTCGCGCTGGCCTCGGCGCTGGGCGGCCTGGCCCCGAACGCCGGCCTGCTGTTCGCCGCGCGGGCGCTGCAGGGTGCGTTCGCGGCCCTACTCGCGCCGGCCGCGCTGTCGCTGATCACCGTCGCCTTCACTGAAAGCCGCGAGCGGGCGAAGGCGTTCGGCGTGTACGGAGCGATCTCCGGTGGTGGCGCCGCGATCGGTCTTATCGTCGGCGGCCTGCTCACCGAGTACGCCTCCTGGCGGTGGTGCCTGCTGGTGAACGTGCCGATCGCGCTCATCACCGCGGCTCTCGCGCTGCCCGTAGTGCGCGAGAGCCGGGCGCAGGGCAAGGCCCGCTACGACCTGCCCGGCGCGGTGACGGTGACCGCGGGCCTGGTGGCCTTGGTCTACGGCTTCACCGTGGCCGCCGAGGACGGCTGGGGCGACGCCCGCACCATCGGGCTGCTGGTCGGTGCGGCCGTGCTGCTCGCGGCCTTCGTCGTCATCGAGTCCCGCACCAGCGCGCCGCTGCTGCCGCTACGGGTGCCGTGGGAGCGCAACCGCGGCGGCTCGTTCCTGGCCTCGCTGCTGACCGGGGCCGGCCTGTTCGCGATGTTCCTGTTCCTGACGTACTACTTCCAGCAGACGCTCGGCTACGGCGCCCTGAAGACCGGCTTCGCGTTCCTGCCGTTCAGCGGCGGGATCATCGTCTCCGCGGGGCTGGCCAGCCAGCTCCTGCCGCGCGTCGGGCCCCGGGTACTCGCCGGCGCCGGCACGACGCTCGCGGCGGTCGGGATGGCGCTGCTCCTCGCGATCGGGACGGATTCGAGCTACGTCGTGCACATCCTTCCCTCCGAGCTGCTGATCAGCATCGGCATGGGCTTCTCGTTCGTGCCCCTGTCGAACCTCGCGCTGATCGGGGTCGCCCCGCACGACGCGGGGGTGGCCAGCGCGCTGGTCAATACGACGCAGCAGATCGGCGGGTCGCTGGGTACCGCGTTGCTCAACACCGTCTACGCGACAGCCGTCACCAACTACCTGGCCGATCACGGGCGGGGTGGGAAGGCCCTCCTCGACCAAGCGCAGATCGAGGGCTACACCACGGCGTTCCTGTGGGGAGCCATCCTCATCGCGCTCGCTGCGGTAGTGATCGTCGTGCTCATCCGAGCCGGGCGGGAGTCGACCGCCGACGTCGAGGTCGTCCCCGCGCACGCCGGCTGACCCGTCCGCGCGGCACCCCGTCCGCGCACCCCTTCCTCGTCCGTCCGGGGCATTC
>NZ_CDWWEW010000521.1:2786-3369 GCF_977966315.1 Frankia sp. CeRuru1 | reverse complement strand
GCGCCGCGCACCAAGCCTCCAGGTCAAGGGGAACCACGTCTTATCAGATCCAGCCCTGTGACTGGATTCACACGTGGTGCACTGACCATTGGAGGCCGCGCCCCTACGACCGCAACGCCGAGAAGGTCGCCTACCTGTTGGCCCGGAAGATGGAAACCCTGCCCGACTTCATGAAAAAGTCCGTCACCTGGGACCAGGGCAAGGAGATGGCCCGGCACGCGAAGTTCACCGTCGCCACCGGCATGCCCGTCTACTTCTGCGATCCGCACTCGCCGTGGCAGCGCGGTTCGAACGAGAACACCAACGGATTGCTGCGACAATATTTCCCGAAGGGCACCGACCTGTCGTTTCATACCCAGGCTGAGCTTGATAGGGTGGCTGAGCAGTTGAATGGAAGACCACGGCAGACGCTGGGATGGGCGAAGCCGGTCGAAGTCTTCAACGATTTGCTGGCAAGGCACGCGTCGCTATGATCGCCTGATTCCGCCAAGCGAGAGCTCGCGAGGCTCGCCGCCAGGACCGGCCTGGAGATCAGGGTCTGTCATTTCCCGCCAGCGACCTCGAAGTGGAACAAAATTGAGCA
>NZ_CDWWEW010000521.1:0-2155 GCF_977966315.1 Frankia sp. CeRuru1 | reverse complement strand
TTGGCAGGTGTAGTAATCTTCACCGAATTCACAGAATGGTTCATAGCCGACCTTGCGCGGGTCGTCTTCCTTCTCGGCCTCGAAGTACAGCGTGGTCATGTCGTAGAGGCACAGGGAGACGTCGCCGGCGGCCAGAGCGTAGGCGAAGCACAGGTCGGCGACCTGGTTGCGGTAGCCGCCGGAGGCGCAGCGGGTCAAGGTGCGTTTCCTCGTCGCGTACGCCGCCCAGCCCGGTGAGCACCCTGCTGGCGTCGAGCAGCGACGTCGGTTCCACGACCCGGGCGATCACCAGATCCCGGAGCAGCCGGTCTCCCAGCGCGTCGAACCCGAGATCGGTGAACACCGAGGCCAGGGCACCAAACAGCAGCACCGACGCGGTCGCAAGCACCTTTCGCTGGCCCGACCACCGCGGCCGGCCCGGCGGGCTCAGGGTCGAACAGCGCCAGCTCGCGCGGCGGCCCGAGCAGCCTGGCCGGGCGCACGGCCGACTCGATCCCGAGGTCGAGCGCTCCCTGCCGGCTGTCGGCAAACATCTCTTCGGCCCGCGCCGGCATGATCCCGAGCTCCGCTTCGGTATGGGCGGACCCCACATGCGCCACGATCCGCTGACGGCGGCCACCGACGTACTCGGCGATCTGCACCGCCGTCGCACCCGAGGCCGTCCGCGCCCTCCGAGCGAACACCGCGACCGAAGACTAGCCTCGGACTTTCACCGGGGTGATCGTCTGTTGGGGGGCGGGAATAGGAAAGTGCTCCTGAGCTGGGAGGATTGGGTTTGCTGAGGACCTGACCCATCCCGTACCAAGGAGCACCTTCGCGGTGAAGACTACCGCTGTGTATCCGTCTGTCTGCGTGGACGTCGCCGGGCGTGGAATCGTGTCGCACGCGGGCGGGCTGATGCTGACCGAGGCGGTCCGGGCCAGCGGGCTCGGGCAGGCGCTGTCGGCGGTGTTGACGCCATGGCGGCCGGGTCGGGCGGTGCACGATCCGGGCAAGGTGCTGTGCGATCTGGCGCTGTCGGCGGCGTTGGGTGGGGACTGCCTCGCGGACATCTCGCTGCTGCGCGCGGAACCGGCGGTGTTCGGTCGGGTCGCGTCGGACCCGACGGTGTCCCGCACCATCGACCGGCTCGCCGTCGACGTCGAGAAGGCCCTGAAAGCGATCGACGCCGCCCGGGCGGTGGCTCGGGCCCGGGTGTGGGAGCTGGCCGGCGCGCACGCCCCGCACGCCGGGGTCTGCGCCGACGATCCGCTGGCCATCGATCTGGATGCCACCCTGGTGACCGCGCATTCGGAGAAGGAGAACGCCGACCGGACCTGGAAGAAGGGGTTCGGGTTCCACCCGCTGTGGGCGTTCGCCGACCACGGCCCGGACGGTTCAGGCGAGCCGCTGGCGGTCCTGCTGCGACCGGGGAACGCCGGGGCGAACACGGCCGCCGACCACATCACCGTGGCCACCGCCGCCCTGGTGCAGCTGCCTCGGCGGTTGCGCCGGAGCCGGTCGGTACTGATCCGGACCGACAGCGGCGGTGGCACGCACGCGTTCCTCGGCTGGCTGCACCGCCGCCGGCTGGGCTACTCGGTCGGGTTCACCCTGCCCGAGGGCGCGACCGAGGCGATCGCGAAGGTTCCCACGGGGGCGTGGACACCGGCTTATGACGCCGGCGGTCAGCCCCGCGACGGCGCCTGGGTCGCCGAACTGACCGGGTTGATGGACCTGTCCGGCTGGCCGGTGGGCATGCGGGTCCTCGTGCGTAAGGAACGCCCGCATCCAGGCGCCCAACTGCGGATCGTCGACCCCGGCGGGAACCGCTGCACCGCGTTCGCGACCAACACCCCCCGCGGCCAGCTCGCGGACCTGGAACTACGTCACCGCCGCCGGGCCCGCTGCGAGGACCGGATCCGCACCGCGAAGGACACCGGCCTGACGAACCTGCCCCTGCACGACTTCGCCCAGAACAGGGTCTGGTGCGCCGTGGTCTCCCTCGCGCTCGACCTGCTCGCCTGGACCCAGATGCTCGCCCTGGCCGGTCACCCTGCCCGGCGGTGGGAACCGAAACGCCTCCGGCACAGGCTGTTCACCATCGCCGGACGGATCACCCGCCACGCACGACAGACCATGCTCCACCTGCCCGAGCACCATCCCTGGGCAGCGC
>NZ_CDWWEW010000520.1:0-2744 GCF_977966315.1 Frankia sp. CeRuru1 | reverse complement strand
GAGGAAGGCGCGTCGGCGGGTTTGCGGCACCCCGTACTGTTCGGCGGCGAGGATTCCGGTCCAGGTGGCGTAGCCGCCGCGGCGCAGTTCGTAGGCGAACCGTTCCCAGATCGGCAGGACGGCGGGGACTTCTTCCATCGCGATCCACACTGGCCGCAGCACGCGGGCGAACCTCATCGGCTGGTGAATGAGCCGGCCGCGGGGGTCGGCCAGCCACAGCCGTTTTCCCGCGCTGCTGAACGGCTGGCAGGGCGGGGAGGCGATCAGCCCGGTAATCCCGGTGTAGTCGCCCGGGTGGATGGCATCGACGTCGTTTTCAACGGTTGCCAGCCCGGCGGCGCGGCGGGTTTCGCAGGTCCAGTGATCCCATTCGACGCCGATTTCGGCCAGGCCGAGCCTGGTGCAGGCCGAGCCCCAGCCACCGGGGCCGGCGAAAAGGTCAAGCACAGCCGACATTCCTGCTGTCTCCCCTCACAGTAGAGCAGGCAAAAGAGGTGGATAGTTCGAAAAAAGGGTGTGCGCGGTCAGCGCTAACCCCGCAAGGCGATTTCTGGAAAACACGCGGCCGACCACCATGGATGGTGCGTGCGCCGGCTTTCGCCGGTGCCCTGCCCGTGGTCGGGATGCCGGCGACCACCCCCGGGCCGGTCGCGCAGGGTGACGGCAACGGTGCCGGGGTGCCGGGGCGGCGAGACGGGCCGGGAGGGGGCCACAGCCCTCGTTCCCCGGGGTTTCGGCGGTTTCACGGCCCGGGCCGCTAACAGGCAAACGAGCAGGTCAGCGGCCTGTGAGGGGGCTAACAGGGGTGCTAACAGTTAGCGGGAGAGCCGCTAACTGTTAGCACCCCGCGGACCGTCAGGAAGCCCGCTTCCGGTCACGTTCCGCCACCGCTGCGGCTAGGTGGCGGCGTTCGATCCCACGCCGGTTGAGCACCTTCCCGGCTATCCGGCGGCCGATCTGCACGGTCTCGATTCCGTACGGTTTGAGAACCATCGCGAGCTGATCGGCACCCCAACCTCCGTACACATCCGGCCGCAGCTCGGCGAGCCGGGCGACAACGGTTTCTGACCACACCTTGCCCTCGCCCCCGGGCACCACGGACAGAATGTCGTCCAACAGCGACGGTGCCGATTCCGGCGGGGTGCTGTCCCCGGCGGCCTGCCCGGACAGCCGGCCCGCGGCGATACGGGCTTCCCGCGCCCGCTCGGCGATCTCGTCCGCGATCGGGGCATCGATGTACGCGCAGCGGACAATCATCGGGTCGTCGCTGGCGCCAACCAGATAGCCGATACCCTTGTCCGACGGCCGCAGCGTCGTTGCCTGAATCCCGTTCTTATACATCGACGTCCCCAAGATCATGTCGTTTTCGACCTGGCCCATGACCCGCAGACAGAACCTGATCGACACATTCGATGAAACCCCGGTCGGCAACGAGGCGGCATCCGGCCGCTGCGTCGCCAGAATCAGAATCACCCCGAGCGCCCGGCCCAGTTTGATAATGTCCGTGGCCAACTCACCGGCTTCCTTGCCGTAGGCCGGGTGCGCGAACAGGTTCTGGCACTCGTCCACAATCGCGACCAGCGGATGCAACCCGTACGACCGCAAACCGGCGATCTGCCGGGTCACCTTCCCATCCGGGCACAGGTCCTTCGGTAGCCGTTTAATCGCCGAGGCCCGGCGGACAATCTCCGCCCGCAGATCCCGTAACGCTTCCAGCACGATTTCCATCGTGGAGTCGTCCAGTCCAGAGGCATAACGGGCGGCGACCTTTTCCGCCGCGTCCAGATCGGCGGTTCCTTTCAGGTTGAACACCCACAGCTCACAGGTGGGGTCGAGTGCGCAGCCGAGCATGAGCACCCGCACCGCCGACGTTTTCCCCGCCCCGGGCAGCGAGCCGACCAGCACATTGTTTTCCGACAAGAGCATGCTGACCGGCCGCCCACGCGGGTCGGAGCCGAACGGCACCGGGGCGAACACGTCCGTCACACCCCGCCGCGTCAGCGGCCAGGCAGCGGCCGGGGCCTTGGACATGTCCTGATCCCCCACCCACAGCACCAGCCGGCCGGCGTGCGCGTCGTGCCCGGCCTCCGGCCACACGCAGCCGATCGGGCGGCGCAGCCCGGACGCGAGCCGTTCCCGGCGTTCCAAGACGTCGGACACCGTCACCCCATAGGGAAGATCGACCTCGGCGCGCCAGCCGGGACCGTCCCGCATGATCGGGGAGGGGAAGGTGATCCCACCACCCTCGCGACGCGCCTTGTTGATCTCAGCGATGCCCAGTGCCCCCAGCGCGCGGACGACGATGTCCGCGGTCAGCCGGCCCACCCGGGTCGGGACCACAGCCGGACTCATCAGCGGCCGGTCCGCCGGCGCCCCCAGCACCCCGAGCCCGCCGACCACGGCGGCGCCCAGCAGCAGACGCACCCCGGCGGGGGCGGCGCCCCACCACCACACGGCCAGCGTGAGGGCAGGAAAGCCGCCCAGGACGGCCAGGAACGCCCGCGCCCGAGTCCGGGTGTCATGCAGACGGGCCAGCCGCAGATATATCCCGGCGTCTTCCTGGCGGACTGAAGCGGCGATCACCGGCCGGGCGTCGGTGTCGCCCAGCCAGCCCACCACCGCGCCCAGCAGCCGACCGGCGCCGCGCGGGGCGCGGCCGACCAGCCGGGCGGCGTACACCGGCACCCGCACCGCGTGGTAGAGGGCGGTGTAGGTGTAGTGGCCCACCGCCCAGCGTGCGGCCA
>NZ_CDWWEW010000519.1:0-2746 GCF_977966315.1 Frankia sp. CeRuru1 | reverse complement strand
CCACTGAGACGTCGGCCGCCGCGAGCCGGCGGGCCACCGGCCACGACCACGCGCTGCCTTCACGCCGTCGTCTCCCCGGGGAACCGGTCGCGGATCTCTCGCCCGCCGCGCGATTCGTCGCACAATGTGATCAACCTGGTGGGGGATGGCGGCTCAGCCGAGGGGGTCCCACGTTGTGTTGACGTGCACGGTACTTCCTTTTTCGATTTTGGCCCCGGCCTGGGCGGACTGCGACGTCACCCGGTCGCCCGGCCCGCCGATCCAGCCGATACGGTCGATCTTCAACCCCCGGCGCCGCAGGATGTTCTCGGCTTCCCGGTAGCTCTTCCCGACCACGTTCGGCACGGGGACCTGGATCCCGCTGCCGTCGCCCCCGGAACCGTCGTCGTCGTCGAACCTGCCGGCCTCGGCCACGGTGAGGGTGACGGTGCCGCCGGGTGAGATCGGCTGCCCCACGTCGGGAGAGACCCCGAAGACCTGACCGGGCTGCACGGCGTCGTTCACGGCACCGATACGCTGCACCACGAGGCCGATGTTCAGGCCGACGAGCTCGGCCCTGGCCTCCTCGAACGACTTGCCGATGATGTCGGCCGGCACCGGCTTCGCCGCGGGGCCCGTCGAAGTGATCACGACGACCTTGTCCTTCGGCTTGAGTGCGGTGCCGGCCCCGGGGTTCGTACCGATCACATGGCCCGCCGGCACCGTGTCACTGGACTGTGGGCTCAGGCCGCCGAGGGTCAGGTTCACTTCGGCCAGCCGGGCCTTGGCCTGGGCCTCGGTGAGGTTCGCCAGGTCCGGCACGCGCACCGTCGCGGGCCCGGAGCTCAGCCGCAGGGTGATGAGCGCGCCCTTGTCGACCTTCGACCCGTCCTGGGGATCCTGCTGGGAGACGTGGCCGACCGGCACCGTGGCGCTGGTGACCGGGTCGAGGTAGGTGAACTGGAAGCCGGCGTCGCGCAGCATCTTCTCGGCGTCGGATCTGCTCAGGTTTGTCAGCAGCGGGACCTCGGTCCCTCCGCCGGACAGGGAACGGAACGCGAGGATCCCGAGCAGCAGGACCAGGACGGCCACGCCACCGACGACGACCGGGATGAGCCCCCGGGAGCGTGGCGATGCGGCGGCCCGTCGCCGCCCGCGCCCGCCACCACCCCCGAGATAGGCCGTGGCGGTCGGGGAGGGCGGGGAGGCGGATCGATAGAGCGCGCCGGTGCCTGGCTGGCCCGGCCCGGCACCGGCGAACGCGCGCTCCGCGGCGGCCCCCGCCCCGGCGCCCTGGGAGTCGTCGTAGTCCTCGGCCTGGAACGGCTGGGTGTACCCGGGATCCTGGGTGTACCCGGGATCCCGAGCCCCTGGAGGCCGCTCGGCCAACCCGATCCGTTCGATCTCGCCGGTGAACCCGCTCGGGTAGGCGTCCTGCGGGGGCAGGAACGGCTCGATGCGCCGCAGCTCCGCCAGCAGCGCCGCACCATCGGCCGGCCGGCGCGCCGGGTCGCGGGCGGTGGCCCGGAGAACAAGACCGTCCAGCTCGGCGGGAATGCCCTCGATCATGGTGGACGGCGCCGGCACGTCGCCGTGGACGGACTGGTAGGCCACCGACATCGGGGTGGCGCCGCTGTGCGGGAGCTGCCCGGTCAGGGATTCGAAGAGCACCACACCGGCGGCGTAGACGTCGCTGCGGGTGTCGGCGACGCCGTGGGTGACCTGCTCAGGGGCGAGGTACCCGACAGTGCCCATCACCACCCCGCCGGTGAGGGCCTGGGTGGGCTGGCTCACCGGACGGGCGAGGCCGAAGTCCGCGACCTTCACTTGGCCGTCGTCACCGAGCAGGATGTTCTCGGGCTTGATGTCGCGGTGGATGATGCCGGCGGCATGCGCGGCGCCGAGGGCTTCGATCACGGGCTCGATGATCTCGATGGCCTCGGCGACCGGGAGCCGGCCCCGGGCACCCAGGTGCTGGCGCAGCGACCGGCCGCGCACCAGCTCCATCACCAGGTAGTTGACCAGACCGGCGGGGATGTGGTCGGAGCCCTGGTCGAGGACGGAGACGACGCGCGGGGTGTTGAGCCGCGCCACGGCCTTGGCCTCGCGATGGAAACGGGTGACGAACTCCGGGTCGTGATTGAGAGTGGGATGCATGACCTTGAGGGCAACGAGCCGGTCCAGCCGGTTGTCGTGCGCGACGTACACCGTCGCCATCCCGCCGACGGCGAGCCGTTCCTGCGCCGTGTAGCGGCCGTCGAGAAGCCGACCTATGACGGGGTCGGCCACGGTGGCATCCACGAGGGAGAGTTTACGATCGTTGCCGAAGGATGCCGCTACCGGAGCCCCGCGAGGTTAACCCGGATACGCCGTTCGAGCGAGAAGTACCTCGTCGCGCAGCATGGTGTCTACCGGATGAAACCCGGATGCCCACATTGAATCGGCTCCCGAGGTCGAGATGATCGTCGACGGGCGTGGATCAGTGTCGCAGATCAGTGTCGCAGATCGGCGTCGCAGATCGGCGTCGCGGCGGGACACCCGAAGCCGCGGCCGGGGAGCAGCGGTTACACTGTCGATTGCTCCGGGGAGCCCGCGGACGTGGGCTGAGAGGCCGGCCAGTATCCCGTCGGCGACCCGTATACCCGATCGCGGTCATGCGCGCGTGGGGAGGATGAAAGATCGTGCCGCAGCACCCACTACGTCCTGCCGGCTCCCGTCCCGGTGATTCTCCTCCCGATGGTTCCTGTCTCGGCGGCCTCGCCGGTGA
>NZ_CDWWEW010000518.1:0-2754 GCF_977966315.1 Frankia sp. CeRuru1 | reverse complement strand
GGATCGTTCCGGGGCCCGCTCGTGACCGGCGTATCGGCGGGTGGTGAGTCCGTCGCCGGTGTACCGGTGGATGGCCCGCCCTCGCCGCGGGCCCCGCTCGCGGCCACGCGCCGCCGGTCCGGACCGGTCCCGACGCTCGCCGAGCCCGTGCTCGTGCCGAGGCCGCACGCGGTGGTCGTGGCCGGGGCGCGACCGAACTTCATCAAGATCAAGCCGATTCTGGACGCCCTCGACGCGGAGGGTTTCCGGACCACGCTCGTGCACACCGGTCAGCACTATGACGAGGCGATGAGCGAGGTGTTCTTCGCCGATCTCGGGCTGCGTCCCCCTGACCATCACCTCGCGGCGGGATCGGGCTCCCACGCCGTGCAGACGGCCGCGGTCATGACGTCGTTCGAGCCGTTGCTCGACCGGCTCGTCCCGGAGATCGTCGTCGTGGTCGGCGATGTCAACTCAACTCTGGCCTGTGCGCTCGTCGCGGCGAAGGCGGGCGTGCCCGTCGCCCATGTGGAGGCGGGACTGCGCAGCGGTGACCGGTCCATGCCCGAGGAGATCAACCGCATTGTCACCGACCATGTGTGCGACCAGCTGTTCGCGACCTCACCGGACGCGGTGGAGCATCTGTACCGGGAGGGCCTGCCCCCCCGGGCGGTCCATCTCGTCGGCAACGTCATGGTGGACACCCTCCTGGCGTGCCGGGATGAGGCGCTGGGCCGGCCGACGCTGACCGAGCTCGGCCTGCACCCGGGCGGGTACGGCCTGGTGACCATGCACCGGCCCGCCAACGTCGACGATCCGGACGTGCTCGCCGGGCTGCTCGGGGCGCTCGGGGAGATCGCGGTGCGGTGCCCGCTGGTCTTCCCGGCGCATCCCCGTACGGCGGCGCGGCTGGCCGGGATGCTCCCCCCGGGGGTTCGGCTACTCGGGCCCGTGGGATATCTCGACTCCCTGGCGTTGCAGGCCGGGGCGCGTCTCGTGCTCACCGATTCCGGCGGCGTGCAGGAGGAGTCCACCGTGCTGGGAATACCGTGCCTGACGCTCCGCGACTCGACGGAACGTCCATTGACTGTTACCGAGGGTACCAACCGGGTGGTGGGTCGGGACCGGCGGGTGGTGGTCACGGCCGCGTTCGACACCCTGGAGCGGCCGCCTGCGCCCCGGCGTCCGGCCCTGTGGGACGGCCACGCCGCCCGCCGCATCGCGCGAATTCTGGCCCGGGTGGTCGCACCCCCGCCGGAACCGGGCCGTCCGGGCGCACCGGATCCGGAGATCCGTCCGCCGGCTCGGGACACAGTGAGCCACCTACCTCTCTCTATGTAAACAATCTGACACACTATGTGTATGACTTCGAAGAAACTGGTGGTCGTCGGGCAGGGATACGTCGGTCTCCCGCTCGCGATGCGGGCGGTCGATGTGGGTTGGCGGGTCGTCGGGGTGGACGTGGACGCGAGCCGTGTCGCCCAGCTGGCCGCCGCGCGGTCCTACGTCGAGGACATCCCCGATAGGCAGCTCGCGGCGGCGTTGGAGTCGGGCCGGTACGAGCCGACGTCGGACTACGCCCGCGCCGCGGGGTTCGACGTCGCGGTGGTCACCGTCCCCACCCCGTTGCGGGAGGGGGCTCCCGACCTGTCCTACATCGTGGGCGCGGCGCACAGCCTCGCGCCGCTGGTCCGGCCGGGCGTGACCGTGATCCTGGAGTCGACGACCTATCCGGGGACGACCGAGGAGCTGTTCGCCCCGCTGCTCACCGAGGGTTCCGGTCTGCACCCCGGTATCGACTTCCATCTCGGCTACTCGCCGGAGCGGATCGATCCGGGTAACCGGGTGTGGAACCTGGTGAACACCCCCAAGGTCATCTCCGGGGTGCACGAGGACTCCCTGGCGGCCGTGAGCGCCTTCTACGACACCGTGGTCGAGCGGACGGTTCCGGTCGGCTCGACCCGGACCGCCGAACTCACCAAACTGCTGGAGAACACCTTCCGGCATGTCAACATCGCGCTGGTGAACGAACTGGCGATGTTCGCGCACGAACTCGGCGTCGACGTGTGGGAGGCGATCGACGCGGCGTCCACCAAGCCGTTCGGGTACCTGCGGTTCACTCCCGGCCCGGGGGTCGGCGGCCACTGCCTGCCCATCGACCCGTCGTACCTGTCCTGGCGGGTGCGCCGCAGCCTCGGCCGCAGCTTCCGATTCGTCGAGCTCGCCAACGACATCAACGACCACATGCCCGACCACGTGGTGCGGCGGGTCACCGAGATGCTCAACGCCCGGCGACGGTCGGTCGCGGGCAGCCGCATCCTGCTGCTGGGACTTGCCTACAAGAAGAACACCGGGGATGCGCGCGAGTCGCCCGCGACGCGGGTCGCCACCCTGCTCGCTGACCTCGGTGCCCACGTGCGGGCGGCGGACCCGCACGTCGACGCGGCCCGGCTGCCGCCCCGGGTGACCCTGGTAGAGGTGGGTGCGGGGGAGCTCGCGACCGCGGATCTGGTGGTGCTCCTGGTCGACCACGACGCCTTCGACCGTGACCAGGTAGCGCGGCACGCCCGTGCGGTCCTCGACACCCGGCACTGGCTGCCCACGCACGACCGGGGCCGCCGGCCGGTGGCAGCCGGCGGGGGACACCCGGTGATACCGGCGCAGGTTGCGCGGCACGACGAGCTCGCGTTCGCCGTGGAACCCCTGTGACGCCCTCCCCACCCTCTGACGCCCTCGCACCCTCGCGGCGTCCCACATCTTCCCGTATCTTTATGT
>NZ_CDWWEW010000517.1:0-2799 GCF_977966315.1 Frankia sp. CeRuru1 | reverse complement strand
GTTCGTTTTCGCGCGGTTCGTTCTCGCGCGGTTCGTTCTCGCGCGGTTCGTTCTCGCGCGGTTCGCTCTCGCCTGCGCGCCCGGTCGCCACGATCTCGTCGCAGGCGGCCGCCAGTGGGCTGTCGGCCCGGCCGACCAGCGCCCACGTTGTCAGGCCCAGCTCCCGGGCCGCGTCGGCCGCGTGCAGCAGATTGGCGCTGCGGCCCGAGGTGGACAGCAGTATCAGGACGTCGCCGGGCCGGCCGTGGGCGCGCACCTGGCGGGCGAACACGTCGTCGTAGCCGAAGTCGTTGCCGATCGCGGTCAGCGAGGAGGTGTCAGCGTGCAGCGGGATGGCCGACATCGGGGCCCGGTCGTCGCGGAACCGGCCGACCAGCTCCGCGGTCAGATGCTGGGCTTCGGCGGCGGATCCGCCGTTGCCGGCGGCGAGCAGCCGGCCGCCCGCGGCCAGGACCTCGGCCAGCCGGGTCCCCCAGGCGGCGAGCCGGTCGACGTCGAGTCCGTCCAGCGCCAGCTGCAACGCGGCGACGTGGCCGCGCCCGGACGGCATCGGCTGGCATGCCGCCGGGAGCGGTGCCGGTCCCGGCGCCGGTGTTGGTGCCGGTCGGTCCATGGGTCAGACCCCCGCCGGGAGATAGGGACGGCCGAAGCGGGACGTGCCGTGGCGGGTCAACCGCTGGTAGCTGCCCAGGGTCAGCGTGGCCACCCGGTCCCAGGAAAACAGGGCGCGGGCGCGCCGGGCGCCCTGCTCGCCGAGTTCCCGCCGCCACGCGGGGTCGCCCATCAGCTCGGCAAGGGCCTCAACGATCCGTTCCGGGGACCGTGGTGGCACGTGCAGGCCGGTCTTGCCGTCCACGACCGTGTCGACGAGACCGCCGACGGCCGAGGCGACGACGGGCACGCCGCAGGCCATCGCCTCCAGTGGGACGATGCCGAACGGTTCGTACCAGGGCACGCAGGTGACGACATCGGCGGAGCGGTAGAGGGCGGGCAGTTCGTCGTGGTCGACGCGCCCGATGAAGCTCGTCCGGTCGGCGACGCCCAGCTCGACCGACAGCCGACGCAGCCGGTCCACCTCCGGGTCGGTGTCGAGGTGCGCCGGATCGGGACCACCCACGACGACGAGGTCGGCCGCCGGCAGATGGGGCAGCGTGCTGATGACGTTGCCGACCCCTTTACGTTCCACCAGACGACCGACGAACAGCAGCCGGACGCGGTCGCCGCGCCGCGGCCGGGCCCATCCGTGCGGGGTGAACCGGGACAGGTCCACCCCGCAGGGCACCACGCTGACCCGCCCGCGCGGCGCCCCCAGCCGGACCAGCTCGAACACCTCGTCCGTGCAGGTGGCGAGGAGCTGGTCGACGTCGCCGACGAGCCGCTGTTCGATGGCGACGCGTTCCGGTGGCGAGGTGTCCCTGCGGCCCTGGTGGCGGCGTTTCACCACGCCCAGGGCGTGCATCGTGAGCACCACCGGGATGCCCAGCGGCCGGGCGGCCCGCAGCGCGGCGAGCCCGGACATCCAGAAGTGCGCGTGGACGACGTCGGGACGGCACCGTCGCCACTGCTCGTGCAGGTCGGCGGCGAAGTCGTCCATGTAGGGGAGAAGTTCGTCTTTAGGAACGAATCTGGCGGGACCGGCACGCACATGGTCGACCTGGACGCCTTCCCCGCGCCTGACGCGGCGCGGCAGGTCGGGGTCGTCCCGGCGGGTGTGCACGATGACGTCGACCTGCCGGCGGGCCAGGGCATCGGCCAGCGAGGCGACGTGGATGTTCTGCCCGCCCGCGTCGACACCGCCGAGTGCCGCGAGCGGGCTGGCATGCTCGGAAACCATCGAGACCTTCGTCGGGACCTTCGTCGGGACCTTCATCAAGGGGCCTCCAGGACCTCCTGCCGGGCGGGGGGAACGGTGACGACGGGGAAGGCGAGAACCGTCTCCACGGCGTCGACGACCTCGTCGGGTTCGACGGTGTTCAGACAGGGATGGCCGGGCACCGGGCAGTCCCGGGCCCGGCATCCGGCGCAGCCGATCGCCTGGTCGCCGAGCAGGACGTGCCGGGAGGTGTAGGGCCGCCACCGTTCGGCCGGCACTGTCGGGGCGAACAGGGAGACGATCGGGGTGCCGACCGCGGCGGCGAGATGCGCGGGGCCGGTGTTGCCGACGACCACCGCGCCGGCCCGCTCCAGGACGCCGGCGAGGCCCGCCAAGTCCGTGCGCCCGCCGAGGTCATGCACGCCGGGCAGGCGGCCGGCCGCGGTGGCGGTGAGCCCGGCCGCGGTGGCGGTGAGCCCCACCTCGTCGGGTCCACCGGTCACGACGACCCGGTGTCCCCGGCCAGCCAGCCGGCGCACCACCACCGTGAACCGCGGCGGGTTCCAGCGTCGGGCGGCCACCGAGGCGCCCGGATGCAGGACGACGTACGGCTCCGGGCCGATCAGGGGGGTCGGGTCCGGCAGCGGCTGGCGGACCGCGAGCAGCCCGTCGTCCTCGTCCGGTAGCCGGTAGCCGAGCGCCGCCGCGGTCGACAGGGCTCTGGTGACCTCGTGCAGCCCCGTCTCGGGCAGGTGGTGGCGGACGTCGAGCAGCGTGCCGGGGTAGTCCTCGCTCACGGCGGCGATTCGCCCGACGCCGGCCATCCGCAGCAGCAGGGCCAGCGGCAGCGGATTCTGGTGGAACGAGGTGAGGATCAGCGCGTCGTCGAGGCGACCGGCGGCCAGCCGGTCGACGAGGCCGTCGACGTCGTCGCGGCGCACCGGTGGCGGGCTCGCGTCGATCCAGGGGCAGCGCCAGACGACAAC
>NZ_CDWWEW010000516.1:0-2815 GCF_977966315.1 Frankia sp. CeRuru1 | reverse complement strand
CCTTGGCATTACGTTGGATGAAGCTGCGACGCGCGTCGACATCCTCACCCATGAGCACGGAGAACAACTCGTCGGCGACCGCCGCGTCGTCGAGCGTGACCTGCAGCAGGATGCGCCGGTCCGGGTCCATGGTGGTGTCCCACAGCTCGGTGGCGTTCATCTCGCCGAGACCCTTGAAGCGCTGGATGGCATCCTTGGGCAGCTTGCGCCCGGACTCCACCCCGCGGGCGACCAGCCCGTCGCGCTCCCGGTCGGAGTAGGCGTACTCCCAGTCCTCCCTACCCCATTTGATCTTGTAGAGCGGCGGCTGCGCCAGAAACACGTGACCGGCCTCGACCAGCGGGCGCATGAACCGGAACAGCAGCGTCAGCAGCAGGGTCCGGATGTGCTGGCCGTCGACGTCGGCGTCCGCCATCAATACGATCTTGTGGTAGCGCAGTTTCGCGATGTCGAAATCGTCGTGGATGCCGGTACCCAGCGCCTGGATGAGGGCCTGGACCTCGGTGTTCTTCAGGACGCGGTCGATGCGGGCCTTCTCGACGTTGAGGATCTTTCCTCGCAGCGGGAGGATCGCCTGGAACTTCGAGTCCCGACCGCCCTTGGCCGACCCACCCGCCGAGTCACCCTCGACGATGTACAGCTCGCACCGCTCGGGATCGGTGTACTGGCAGTCGGCGAGCTTGCCCGGCAGACCGGTGCCGCCGAGCAGACCCTTGCGCCGGGTCAGATCGCGGGCCTGACGGGCGGCGATGCGGGCCCGCTGGGCGTCGAGCGCCTTGCTGACGATAGCCCGGGCCTCGGTGCGGTTGACCTCGAACCAGTCCTTGAGCGCCGAGTAGCACATCTCCTGGATGAACTTCTTGGCCTCGGTGTTGCCGAGCTTGGTCTTGGTCTGGCCCTCGAACTGCGGCTGCGCGAGCTTCACCGAGATGATCGCGGTAAGGCCCTCCCGGATGTCGTCGCCGGAGAGCCGCTCGTCGCTGTTCTTGGCCCCGGCCTTCACCGGCTTGAGCAGGTTCTGGTCCTTGGCGTAGGCGTTGACGGCGCTGGTCAGCGCGGCCCGGAAACCCTCCTCGTGGGTGCCGCCCTCGTGGGTGTTGATGGTGTTCGCGAAGGTGTAGACCGACTCGGTGTAGCCGCCGTTCCACTGCATCGCGAGCTCGGCCTCGATGCCCACGCCCTTCGACTCCAGCGAGATCACGCTGCGGTGGATGGTGTCCTTCGTGGCGTTGAGGTGACCGACGAAGTCGACCAGGCCGTTGGCGTACTTGTAGGTGACCGCCATGCGTTCCTCGTCACGCTCGTCGACGAGCGTGATCGACAGCCCCTTGTTGAGGAAGGCCATCTCCTGCAGGCGGCGGGAGAGCGTCTCGTACTTGTACTCGGTGGTCTCGAAGATCGTCGGATCCGCCCAGAAGGTGACCGACGTCCCGGTCTTGCGGGTGGTACCGGTCTTGGCCAGCGGCTTGTCCGGGCGGGTCGCCACGTACGGCTGGAACCAGACGTGCCCCTCCCGCTGGATCTCCACGTCGAGCCGGGTGGACAGCGCGTTGACCACGCTGACGCCGACTCCGTGCAGCCCGCCGGACACCGCATACGATTTGCCGTCGAACTTCCCGCCGGCGTGCAGGGTGGTCAGCACGACCTCGACGGCGGGCCGCTTCTCGGTGGGATGCATGCCGACGGGAATGCCGCGGCCGTTGTCGGTGACCCGCACCCCGCCGTCGGCAAGCAGCGTCACGGTGATGGTGTCGCAGTAACCGGCGAGCGCCTCGTCCACCGCGTTGTCCACGACCTCGTAGACGAGATGATGCAGTCCACGCTCTCCAGTGGAGCCGATGTACATGCCAGGACGCTTGCGGACCGCGTCAAGACCTTCGAGAACCTTGATCGAACTTGCATCGTAGGCCACGCGGCGGGTCCCCTCGTTCTGGGCGGAAGTATCCACCAGTCTACCCGGCAACCCGCCATAGCGGACGCAGGGAGCCCTCTGACGTCTGCGCAGCGCCACGCACATGGGGATGGCCAACCCCCCCTACCGGACCGACTCCCCCGACCGCCTTGGCGCGCCTCCACGCCTGTCACCGGCACCGCGACCCCGCGGAACCGTCATGATCACCTCAGTCGCCCCGACGGATACCACAGGCACGCTCCAGGCGCCAAGGGGCGCCTGGAGCACCGGGGCTACTGGAGAGCGCAGGGGCGCAGGGAGCGTCAGGCGGGCGCCAGCCGAACGCCGGTCTCAGCCGTAGGTGTCACGGGGTCCTCGACCGCCGGTTCGGATGGACCCGTGCCGCCAGGACGGCGCCGTCGGTCCACGCACAACGATCCGGCGGACCACGTGTGGACCGAGCTCCCGGTGCAGGATGCCGAGGAGCTGCCGGGACAGCATGCGCAGCTGGGTCGCCCAGGCCGTCGACTCCGCGACAAGTTCCAGGTCTCCGTCACGCAGGGACACCGGGGTGCAGTGGTCGGCGATGTCCGGCCCGACGATGACATCCCATCGGGCCAGGACGTTCGCATCGCTCGCCTGAGCCTTCCAACCACGGGCCGCCAGCAGCCGGTTGATCGCCGTCCCGAAACCGACCGGTTCGCGCCATTCCCGGCCGGGCGGTGCGATGCCCGGCATCCGCGGCCGGCGGGGCACCTGGTCGTCCGACGGGTCGGCCCGCCGGGCACCGAGGCGGGCCCGAGAGCCCGGGCCCCACGGGCCGCCCGTCCCGGTGGCGCCGGCGGATGCCTCCTCATCGGCCCACGTGCCGCCGTCAGCACCTGGCATCCCGCCACCGCAACCAGGGCCGGGTCCGGCCGGACC
>NZ_CDWWEW010000515.1:0-2817 GCF_977966315.1 Frankia sp. CeRuru1 | reverse complement strand
CGCACACAACTTCCCGGCCGACCGGGAGGCGGCGGCGCAGGTCGAGCAGACGTGGCCGCAGATCCGCGACACCGCCCGGGTCAACCGACTGTTCCTGGGTGAGGCGGTGCGGTACCTCGCCGGCGAGGTCGGTATCCGGCATTTCCTCGATATCGGGTCGGGTATGCCGACGATGGGCAACGTCCACGAGGTCGCCCAGCAGCTGGCCCCGGACGCCCAGGTCATCTACGTGGACAGCGACCCGGTCGCGGTCGCACACAGCCAGATCCTGCTCGCGCCCAACCCGCTGGCCACGGCGGTGGAGGCGGATCTGCTGCGGCCGGACGAGATCCTGGAGCATCCGGAGGTGTCCAGGCTGCTGGACCTGGGGCAGCCGGTCGCGCTGCTCCTGGTCGCGGTCCTGCATTTCTTCCCCGACGACACCGGCCCTCGGCACCTGGTTGCCCAGCTACGGGACGCCCTGCCCGCAGGCAGTCATCTGGTCGCGACCCATGCCACCGGCGACGGGCAGTCCCCGCAGGTCACGGAGGCGGCGGAGGTGTACCGGCGCACGACCGCGCCGTTCCAGCTGCGTGACCGTACCGAGGTGCTGTCGTTCTTCGACGACTGCGATCTGGTCGACCCCGGCCTGGTCCTGCTCCCGGGCTGGGAGCGCGGCCGGCGGCATGGGCGGTCGACGACCATGGAGGGTCGGCTGCCGGTCTACGCCGGTGTCGGCCGACTTTGGTGAGCCCGCCCTCGGCCTGCTCGACGTGCTGGCAAGACGGCGACGTCCGCGATCTGCTGTCCTACGCCGACGGGTGGATCACCGCCGCGACCGCCGAGCTGTGGCCCCACAGCGAGGTGATGTTCGGGGCGATGACCACGGCGGGCGGGGCACTGTATCGCCACGTCCGGGCCGGCGGCGGGGTGGCGCTGTGCGCGACGGTCCGCCCGGCAGGCCGGGCGCTGTCACGCCTCATCCGTGGCGACCACGGCGATCTCGCCACCGTGCTCGCCGACGGCGACGGCATCGCGGTGACCGCGATGGCCGGCCAGGCTGAGCAGCTCACGGCACTGGCGGGTTACACCCGCCAGCGAGTGGCGGCCCCGATCGCCTGCGCGAAGGGAGCGATGTTCACCCCCTGGATCGATGGCACCACCCTGGCCACCCGGCTCCAGGCCCGGCCGATGGAGTTCACCGGGGTGATGACGGCGCTGATGGACGACCTGAGCGAACTGCACCGTGATCCACCCGCGCACCTGAACCAGACCGCGGCGCCCGCCAACGCGGTGCCTCGGGTCGTCGCTGAAGCCTTGAGCCATCCGTTGGACCACCTCCACGCCGACGACACGACGGCAGGCGAGATCGGGGAGCTTCGGGCGCTCGCGGGCAGCCTGTCGGCGCGGCTCGGCCGGTTAGCCGCCCGGCTGGACCCGATGGTGCTCAGCCACAGCGGCATCGCGTTCGGGAACCTCACCCCGCGCGGCGTGCTGTACCCCGACAGGTCGCCGCAGGCGGCGCTGGTATCACCCGCGCTCGAACCCGGCGGGGACCTCGTGGACGCCGGAACACTGCTTGGCCATCTGCACCCGCTGATCCTCGGCTGCCCACCGCCAGTCCGAGCGGAACTCGTCGAAGGTGTCGAGGCGTGGCTGTCCGGCCGGCTGTCCGCCTGCCGGGACCAGTGGCGCGGCTGGCTGCACGTCGTCCTGACCGTCTGGGCGGCCACCGTCTACGACCAGATGATCACCGAACTGACGCTGCCGGCAGCCGCCCTCCGGCTCGGCCCGGCCGTGGCCGACTTGCCTGCCCGTCGGCTGTCGGCGCTGTCCGTCCTCGACGCACTTACCCGAGAACTACGCCGCCGCGGCGCTGGCGCGGCGCTGAACGCCACCCTCGGTGCGCTCGCCGACAGCCCGGCCAGCCAGCCAGCACAGCAGCTCGACCCCGCCGATCACTGATCTTTCACCGTTCACAGACCGAAGGTCCACGTCCATGGCTATCAGCCTGAGCCGGCCACCGGGCGGCCGATCACACCCCGCCCATCCTGCGCCGCCTGCCTCCGCCTCTCCGCCCGGTCAGGTCGTCGCTGTGCGCGGCCGATCCACCGACCCGCTGATTGCTGTCGGCCGGAAGACGACCGCCCACCCGCCCGAGCGTGCGTTCGAGCTGCTGCGTGGCAGCGCGGTGCGCCTCCTTGACCGGCATGTCCAACGCAACGGTGTGTGCGAGGAGTGTGGATGCACGTGGCCGTGCCGCGTGGTGGTGCTCGCCGAGAACAACCTCACGCTCGTCCACGACACCGCCCCCGCCCCGCCCGGCGCGGACTGCCCAGATCTCCGCCGTCGGGAGAGCCACATGACCACCGCCGTGGCCACCACCGCCAGCGCACCCGAACCGGCCATTCACGCGCTCCCGCACCGCGTCTGGAGCTACCAGACCAGACCCCAGTCCGCCAGCGTCGCCCGCCGTGACGTCACCGGGCAACTCCACCAGTGGAACCTCGACCATGTGATCGACACGATCACCCTGCTGACCTCCGAACTGATCACCAACGCGCTCGCCTCCAGCCTGCACGGCGACGACGACCTGACGTCCCAGATCGCGATGCGCCTGACCTACAGCGACCACCATGTGATCGTCGAGGTCTGGGACGGAGGACCAGGTCACCCAACCCGCAGGGCCACCAGCCCCGACGCCGAGGACGGCCGCGGCCTGCACCTGATCACCGCCCTGACCCCACGCACCGGCTACTACCAGGCTCGGGTCCACACCCCCGACGGCAGCCACCAGGAGCGAGGCAAGGTCGTCTGGGCCGCCCTGCCCCACCACAG
>NZ_CDWWEW010000514.1:0-2819 GCF_977966315.1 Frankia sp. CeRuru1 | reverse complement strand
GAGCGCCCCAGTGAGCGGGGCGGTGAGCGCCCCGGTGAGCGCCCCGGTGAGCGGGGCGGTGAGCGGGGCGGTGAGCGGGGCGGGCCGCACCGTCGGCGCTTGCGGGGCGCCGCCGTTCCCGATGGCTCGCGCGTGTCCCTACCACCCGCCGCCGGGCTACCGGGGCCTGCGGGCCGCCGGGCCTCTCGCGAAGGTCACGCTCATCGGCGACCGCCCCGCGTGGGTGGTGACCGGGCACGGGAACGCCCGCGCGCTGTTCGCCGATCCCCGGCTGTCCGCCGACCGCGCCGACCCGAACTACCCGGAGCTGACCGGCCGACGGGCGAGCGCGGAGACGATCCGGGCGGTGCGGACGTTCGTCGAGATGGACCAGCCGGAGCACGCCGCGCACCGGCGGCTGGTGATCCCGAGCTTCAGCGTGCGCCGCGCCCACGCCCTGCGGCCGCGTCTCCAGGGCGCCGTCGACCTGCTGGTCGACCGGTTGCTGACGGCCGGGCCACCTACCGACCTCGTCGACCAGTTCGCCCTCGACGTCGCCGCGTTCCTGCTCTGCGAGCTGTTCGCGGTGCCGCCCGACGACCGCACCGCCTTCCGGGACCGCCTGGCTCGACCGGACGGAGCAGGGCTTCCGGAGCTCGCCGGCTACCTGGGGGGGCTCCTGCGCGGCCGGGAGAGCGGTCCGGGCCAGGACGCGCTCAGCCGGCTGGCGAGCGCGTACGCGGGCGGGCACGGAGGCGCGGGCGGGCACGGAGGCGCGGGCGCCAGCGAGGCGGCACACCGGCAGGCGGTCAACACGGCCATGATGCTGGTGGTCGCCGGCAGCGAGACCATGACGAACACGATCGCGTCCGGCATGCTGACGCTGCTGGACCATCCCGACCAGGCGGCCGCCCTGCGCGCCGGCCCGGCCGCCATCCCGGGCGCGGTCGAGGAGCTCCTACGCTACTTGTCCGTCGCCGACACCATCCCCCGGGTGGCCGTCGCCGATATTGGGATCGGCGGCCGTCTGATCCGGGCGGGCGACGGTGTCGTCCTCGCTACGGCCGCCGCGAACCGCGACCCGGCCGCGTTCGCCGACCCCGACGCCTTCGACGTGCGCCGCGGCCCGCGCAACCACCTCGCGTTCGGCTTCGGCGTGCACCGGTGCCTCGGCCAGAACCTCGCCCGGGCCGCTCTCCAGATCGCGTTCGCCACAGTGCTCCGTCGCGTTCCGACCCTGCGCCTGGCTGTTCCCGCCGAACAGATTCCGATCAAGGGCGCCGTGGGGCTGCAGGGCGTCACCGCGCTGCCGGTCACCTGGTGACGGCGCCCGCGGCCTGGCCGGTGCGACCGCTCGCGGTGACCCGCTTCGCCATCCCACGAACAGGTTCTCCGGCACCCAGGCTACTACGCTCGGTTGTGATCCATCGACCGTGGGATGCGGGCTAGATGACTATCCACGCCTACGTAGCCAGCATCCGAACTGGGCAGGTGCTGGTGGTCGACCCGCTCGCGGGTGTCGTGAGCGCCGCCATCGGAGTCGGCGCGCTCCCCTTCGGGGTGGCGGTGGCTCCCGACGGCAGCCGCGCCTACGTCACCAACTTCGGCGGGAACGACGTGTCCGTCGTCGACACGGCCACCGGGGCCGTCACCGCCACCGTCCCGGTCGGCGCGAGCCCGGCGAACGTCGCCGTCAGCCCCGATGGGCGGCGGGCCTACGTGACGAACTTCGGCGGGAACGACGTGTCCGTCATCGACACGGCCACGCACACCGGAGCCATGCGCACCGGAGCCATGCGCACCGGAGGCACGCACACCGGAGGCACGCACACCGTCATCGACACGATCAGCGCCGGGGCCGGCACCAACGGCATCGCCGTCGCGCCCGACGGCCGGCGAATCTATGTGACCAGCACGGGCGGCGACCCGGGCGAGGTGTCGATGATCGAGACGTCGGCCGGCACCGTGACCGCGAAAATCGCCGTCGGACCCGGCCCTTTCGGGGCAGCCCTGGCACCGGACGGGACGCGCCTTTACGTGACCAACTATTACGGCCACACGGTCTCGGTGATTCACACGGCTCTCGACACGGTTGTCGCAGTTTTCCCCGTCGGCGCCCGCCCAGAGAACGTCGCGGTGGCGCCGGACGGCAGTGTCGCGTGCATAACGAACCAGGCCAGTTGTGACGTATCCGTGGTCGACCTCGCCGATTGCGTCGTCGTCGCGACGATCCCGCTCGCCGGCACGCCGGGCGGCATCGCCGTCACGAGCGCCCCGGTCACCGGCTGACACCCCGGCACCGGCTGACGCCCCGGTCACATGCGAGATAGAATGGATGACTCCAGCTATAATAAGTAGAGTTATCAAGAGGGTGACGGGGTGGACAAGCCCGCCGAGATGTTCGACCGCGACTTCGAGTGGGCCGAGCTCACCCGCTTCGCCCGCCACCGGAGCCGGGAAGCCACCCTGGGAGTGATCTCCGGACGACGGCGCCAGGGCAAGACCTTCCTCCTCGACGCGATCATCCGCGCCCACGGTGGTTTCCTGTTCACCGCCACCGAGACCACCGAAGCCGATGCGCTACGCCAGTTCGGGGAAACCCTCGCCCGCTACCGCGGCGAGCCGGCCCCCCACCGGTTCACCCACTGGGACGAGGCCATCACCCAGCTGATGCGCATCGCCACGGCCGGGCCCACCCCCGTCGTCATCGACGAGTTCCCCTTCCTCGCCAAGGCCTCCCCCGCGCTGCCCTCCATCATCCAACGCGCCCTGGACCCGACGGCCCAGCACACCAACACCCCGGTCCGACTACTGCTGTGCGGCTCCGCCCTGTCCTTCAT
>NZ_CDWWEW010000513.1:0-2824 GCF_977966315.1 Frankia sp. CeRuru1 | reverse complement strand
AGCTGGGGTCGGGTGGAGCATCGGGCTGCCTGGGGGCGGGCCGTGGCAGCCACGGCCCGCCGGGTGGCTCAGGTGTTCGGGCGCTTGCCGTGGTTGGCCTTGTTCTTCGCCCGTGCGCGCCGCTTGCGCTTCTTCTTCGCCATCAGGAATCTTCCTCCGTTCCGCTTCGACGTGCAGTCATCGTGCCAGTCCGCGCCGACGGGAGGTTACCGGCGGGTCCGTCGAGGCCCTCGTCCTCGTCGGCGTCGCCGAACCCGTCCGGCGAGCCATCGCCGAGGTTCCCGCGGGCCGGGGACTGCACCGCCCTGGCATGGCGGCGGGCCTGCAACGTGCGCCACGCCCGCACGGGGGCTATCGCTCCGAACAGTCCCAGCGCCGCGGCGATCGCCACGTCGCCGACGCTGACGACCGCGGGCGTCCAGGGCAGGGGCAGCGGGATGATGTCACTGAGCAGGCGCAGGGTCGTACCGTCCCCGGCCGGCGTGTGAAATGCCGAGGCCAGGATGTCGGAGATCGGTACACCGGCGCGGTCGGCCCCCCACCGCGACACCGGCATCTGGCCGCCGTTCGCGGTGATGACGGCGGCGTTGGAGATGAGACCGGTGACCAGGAGACCGAGTCCGGGCAGGCGGTTGTTCGCGCTGGCGAACAGGGCTGTGACCACGGCGGCCGCGATCCACGCCGGGCCGTGCAAGGCGGGCACGAGTCGGCCGATCGCGAGCACCAGGACCGCCGCGGCGAGCAGCCATGGTCGGGAGACATGGATGCGGGCGAGGGCACCGAGAGTTCCGCCGTGGGCGAGGCCGACGCCCAGACCGCATAGCAGGGTCAGCACCAGAAGTACGAGCACATGCGTAGTGTGCGGCGTTATGAGCGACAGTCCCAGCACCGGGCGGTCGCGTCGTCCCAGCGTGCCGGCCCGGATACATCCGGGGCCCAGGGACGTTGGTCGGACAGCCTCGGCACACTACGCTCTTGCCAGATTTACCGCCGCTGAAGGGAGCCTGATGGCCGAGGAAGTCCGCGCTGAGATGGTGGCCAACGTCTGGAAGGTCGTCGTCGGTGTGGGAGACCCGGTGAGCGCTGGTGACGCCCTGGTGATCCTCGACTCCATGAAGATGGAGATCCCCGTGATCAGCGAGGACGGCGGGACGGTCGCCCGGATCGCGGTGCAGGAGGGCGACGTCGTCCAGGACGGTGACCTGATCGCCGTGGTCGAGCCGCTCTCCACCGCCTGATCGTCCTTGTCCGGCGGGATAGCGGCTGAGGGATCCGATGCCTCAGGCGATGTCCTAAGCTGCCCATTATGGACGCCGCGTTTTGTGACCGTTGCGGTCAGCTGGCCAGTGTGGGCAGCCACGAGGCGTGCCGGCGGGCCCGCGAGCTGGAGCCACCCCGCTACTGTCGAGCCTGCCGGCGGCGGATGGTCGTCCAGGTCACCCCGGTGGGTTGGTCGGCCCGGTGCGCGGAGCATGGGCTGCTCTCGGTCTGAGCTCGTCGGTCACGTCCACCGTCGTCACGCCGACCGCGATCCTGGCCCCGGCCGAGTGCCGGCGGGTCCGGCCAGCCGGGCACGAACCAGCGCTGAAGCGGAACGGACGGGGGCTTAGAGGGTGGCCTGCAGGGACTTGATCGGCATGCTCAGCTCGGCCAGCATCTTCAGGTCGGCCTCCGCGGAGCGGCCCAGCGTCGTCAGATAGTTCCCGACGATCATGGCGTTGATACCACCGAGCATCCCCTGCACGTCGAGATCACCCAGGGTGATCTCGCGTCCGCCGGAGTAGCGCAGGATCGTGCGCGGCATGGCGAGGCGGAACGCCGCGATCGCGCGCAGCGCGTCACGCGGCTCGACCAGCGGAAGATCCCCGAAGGGCGTCCCCGGCCGCGGGTTGAGGAAGTTCAGCGGAACCTCGTCGGGCTCCAGGGCCGCAAGCTGGGCGGCGAGTTCGGCACGCTGCTCGAGGCTCTCGCCGACGCCCAGAATGGCGCCGCAGCACAGCTCCATCCCCGCGGCCCGCACCATCTCACAGGTCTCCCACCGCTCCTCCCAGTTGTGGGTGGTGACCACGTTCGGGAAGTGCGAGCGGGCCGTCTCCAGGTTGTGGTTGTAACGGTGCACACCCATCGCCACGAGTTCGTCGACCTGCGCGGAGGTCAGCATGCCCAGGGAGCAGGCGACGTTGATGTCGACCGCCGCACGGATGGCGACGATCCCCTCCCGCACCTGCGCCATGAGCCGGGCGTCCGGGCCCCGCACGGCCGCGACGATGCAGAACTCGGTGGCGCCTGTCGCCGCGGTCTGCCGAGCGGCGTCAACGAGCGAGGGCACGTCCAGCCAGGCGGACCGTACCGGCGAGTCGAACTTGCCGGACTGCGAGCAGAAGTGACAGTCTTCCGGGCATCCGCCGGTCTTGAGGCTGACGATCCCCTCCACCTCGACCTCCGGACCACACCAGCGCATCCGCACCTCGTGGGCCAGGGCGAGCAGATCGGTCAGCGTCTCGTCCGGGAGCCGGAGCACGGCGAGCACGCCGGCCTCGTCCAGCCCTTGTCCGCCCTCGAGGACCTCGCGCCGTGCCACGGTGAGGATGCCGGCACCGTCCTGGTCCGCCGGCGGCCGCGGCGACGCCGGTGCAGGTGCAGGTGCGGTGGGGTGCGCGGTCACGGATCCGGTCACGGACGTGGTCACGGATGCAGTCACAGGGGTCTCCAGACGAGGGTCGGCGGGTGCGGTGGATGCGTGGTGGCGGTGGGCGCGTGGTGGCGGTGGGCGCGTGGTGGCGGTGGGTATCGTGGTCGGGACTGATGCGCATGCACCCAGGTG
>NZ_CDWWEW010000512.1:0-2825 GCF_977966315.1 Frankia sp. CeRuru1 | reverse complement strand
ATCCCCCCGCCGCGAGATCGTGACGGTTGGCCGAGGCCGCCAGGTCCGCCGCGGCGTCGTCGAAGCGGAGCACGGTCCACCGCTCCGTGCCGGCGAGCCCGCCGGCGAGCGTGGACTTCCCGGTGCCGCGCTGGCCGCCGACCAGCGCGAGTCGGACCCGGCCCCAGCGCAACCGGGCCAGTGCCAGGTCAGCGAAGGCCCGCGCCTCCGCCGCCGCCGCGTTCTCACCGGCCGCGACACGCTGGCACGCCGCCTGGCAGCGCCCCAGCGCGGCCAGCGCCCAGTAGAAATCCTCGAGCGACCGAGGATGGGTCTCACCAGCCATCTCACGGTAGTGATCGAGGAAGAGCCGGGCGAGATCGCGGCGTCCGAGCCACTCGAGGTCGGCTGCCAGGGCGCAGGCGTCCGCGAGGACGTCGGCCGCCCGCAGCCCGGGTTCGAACTCCAGGCAGTCGAGCACTCTGGGCCCGTCATCAAGGCAGAAGATGTCCGCGGCGGACAGATCGCCGTGCCCGTCGCGGATCCGCCCGGCCTCGCGCCGCTCCCGCAGGAGTTCGTCGCGGCCGTCGAGGTACCGCACGGCGAGACGGTTCACATGGTCGAGGATGCTGGCGCTCACCGCCGCGCCATGGTCACGCTGTACCCGGGCGAAGCAGGCGTCCCACCGCCCACGCAGGCGGTCCAGGCCACCTGCCTCGGCGATCTGGGACGAGGTCTCACACCGGGCGTGGAAGTCGACCAGCACCCGGGCGAGGGCGTGGATCTCCGCCCTGACCTCGGTGCCACCTTCGGCAAGCGTCGACAGCCGGCGCGCCTCGGGCAGTCGACGCATCACGACCATGTGGTCGCAGGGCTCCCCGTCCGGTCCGATGACATCGGCGACGCCGAGGTAGACGTCGGGCGCGAGGCGACGATTGAGTCTCACCTCGGCCTCGCAGGCGGCCAGCCGTGCCTGCCGGCCGCGGAAATCCACGACACCGAGGTCGACCGGCTTCTTGACTTTGAAGACACGATCTCCAAGGAAGACGAGCACGGACCGCGCCGTCTCGACGACCCTGGCAGGAGGCCCCGACGCCACCGTCGGCGCTACCGCTGGCGCCGAGGACGAGGCGCCTCGCTCCGCCGGGAGCGGGTTCACCGTGGTCTCCAGGATCATGGCACGAGCCTGCCCGCGTCTCGGCGGCCGCGGCAGCATGCTCGGGTCGTGCGTGGAGGGAACGAAGGTCCGTCCTACCTGGGACCAACGTCCCCACCCTCCCCCGCCTCCGACGCGCCGCCGCGGTGGCTGGCAGACACCCGTCGACACCGGGCCAAGGACCGGTCCAAGGGTCGAAGGTCCCGAACCCAGCATCCATTTCACAGCGTGGCGGCTCCGAGGACGGCGCCGTATCCTCCTCCGCATGAAGACGATCCGGGTATTCATTCTCGACGACCACGAAATCGTGCGTAACGGTCTACGGCAGACCCTCGATCGCCACGACGACATCGAGGTGGTCGGCGAGGCCGGACTCGCCGCCGAGGCGATCCGCAGAATTCCGGCGCTCCTGCCCAACGTGGCCGTCCTCGATGGCCGGCTCCCCGACGGAAGCGGCATCGACGTGTGTCGCGACATCCGCTCCGCCCATCCAGACGTCGCCTGCCTCATTCTCACGTCCTATGACGACAACGAGGCCCTGTTCTCCGCCATCATGGCCGGTGCCGCCGGCTACGTCCTGAAGGAGATCCGCGGCAACGACCTGGTGAGCGCCATCCGCACCGTGGCCGCCGGCGGGTCGCTGCTCTCGCCATCGGTCACCCGCCGCGTCCTCGACAGAATGCGCCAAGGGCCCAGGGAAGACCCGACGCTGGCCTCCCTCAGCGCCCGGGAACGCGAAATCCTCCAGCACATCGCCGAAGGTCTCACCAACCGGCAGATAGGTACCCGGATACACCTCTCCGAGAAGACCGTGAAGAACTACGTCTCCAGCATCCTCGAAAAACTCGGCCTGACCAGCCGGACCCAGGCCGCCGTCTACGCCCTGAAGAAGACGAGTGAGGACTGAACACCCACACTCGACCATCGATATACCGGACCATCGACACACCGGAGCATCCCTGTGCCTGAACCGGGTCGAAGGACCCATCCTGGTGGGAGCCAGGTCCCGGATCCGAGCACCGCGGGTCGGATGTCGCATACGCGGGCGAAGGGCACGCTCATCACTGTCGGCAGGACGCCGACGAGGAGGTGGCGATTGTGGAACCCCCCCTGGTTCCGGCCCGCGTCGCGCCGTTGCCATACGGCCGGCCCCTCGACCTGACCAAGATTGTGATTGTCGGGGAAATGGTCGCCGGAGCGGTGGCCATCTCCTGGCGGTTCGCCGGCCGCGCCCCGGGGCCCAAGGCGATCGTGCGAATGGGCCCGGGAGGCTGGGTGAGCATGAAAGGCGGCGGCGTGCGCCTGCACGGGCGACGCTACCGACAGCCCCGCGAGCAAAAGCGGCCGCCGTGGGCCCGCGTCCTGGGGGCACGACGGGCAACCCGGCCGCTCTGACCGGACCCGCAGGTGCCGACAAACCGGAACATCACTCACCCGGAACATCACTCTTTGACGATGATGCGGGTGACGGGACTGTCGGCTGGCATCCTCGCGATTTCGATCACGATTTCGATCACGCGAGTCCCCGCGCACGCGTGATGCGGCGGCGCGGTGAGGCGTCTCCGCCGCTCGCCGGGTGACGACCACGCCGGCCCGGCCGGGCACCCTGCACACATTCGAAATGAACACCGTTATCCTTTGTGGCAAGGCTGCGGCGCGTCGGCCCGACCAGGGTCAGACCTCTCCCCGC
>NZ_CDWWEW010000511.1:0-2833 GCF_977966315.1 Frankia sp. CeRuru1 | reverse complement strand
AGCGGCTGTGGTCGGCCGAGGAGACAGCCGAGTATCTCGGCGTTCCGGTCTCGACGCTGTACCAGTGGCGGCATCGGGGCATCGGCCCTTCCTGCTACCGCGTCGGCCGGTGGCTGCGCTACGACCCGACCAATATCCGGCAGTGGCTCGACACCCAGAAAGCGGCGTGAGATGGCGAGTGTGAAGAAACGTCCCGATGGAAAATGGCGGGCCCGGTACCGCGACCCGTCCGGCAAGGAGCACGCCCGGCACTTCGACCGGAAGGTCGACGCGGAACGCTGGCTTGCCGGCGTCGAGACGGCGAAAACTCGCGGCGAATGGGTCGACCCGGCCCGCGGCCCGGATCACCGTGGAGGACTGGTCGCAACGGTGGACGGGCACCCTCGGCCAACTGAAGCAGACCACCCGCGCCCGGTACGCCGGTCTCCTCCGCCGTCAGGTGCTCCCGCGCTGGGGCCGCACGCCGCTGTCCGCCGTCTCGCACGCGGACGTGGCCACCTGGATCACCGAACTTTCGGCAGACGGCCTGTCGCCGTCCTCCGTCCGGCAGGCCTACCGGGTGCTGTCGCTGATGCTCGACCTGGCGGTGAAGGACAACCGGATCGTCCGCAATCCGGCAAAGGGAGTGCGGCTCCCACCGGCGCGGATCCCGGACAAGCTCTTCCTCGACCACAGCCAGGTCAAGGCGATGGCCACGGCCTGCGGCGAGACGGACGGGCTGGTGATCTACACCCTGGCGTACACCGGCCTGCCCTGGGGCGAACTCGCCGCGCTGCGCGTCCGGCGGGTCAACCTGCTGCGCCGTCGTCTGGAGGTCGCCGAGTCGGTGACGGAGGTCGAAGGGCATCTCGTCTTCGACACCCCCAAGAGCCACCAGCGCCGCAGCGTCCCCATCCCCCGCTTCCTTGCCAACGCGCTCGCCGGACACCTCGCCGGCAAAGGGCCTGACGATCTCGTCTTCACAGCACGCGGCGGCGGGGTGCTGCGCAACAACAACTTCCGCCGGGACGTCTTCGACCAGGCGGCGATCGACGCGAGTCTTCCCGGGCTCACCCCGCACGAGCTGCGGCACACCGCGGCGTCGCTGGCGGTCGCGGCCGGCGCGAACGTCAAGGCCGTACAGCGGATGCTCGGCCACGCCTCGGCGGCCATGACCCTCGACGTCTACGCCGGGCTGTTCGCGGACGACCTCGACGCGCTCGCGGACCGCCTCGACCAGGCCGCCGGAGCGGCCCAGCCCCACGGAAACCCCACGCTTACGTCCGCCAGCAACGCGGACGGCCTGCGGACACCTGCGGACTCAGTGCGGACCAGCCGTGATCGAAAGGCCACCAGGGCGCGCCGCGGGCCGGCGAAAAAGCCTGCCTGACCTGGGATGATGCGGATGTGGGGCGGGTGGGGCTCGAACCCACGACCGACGGATTAGCATTTACGTGTTTTCGATATTCGCCGACCCCTTCCAAAACCTGTCATGACCTGCACCTCCAGCCGTTCCGGCAGACGATGAATGGTCGACTCTCAGCGTTTTTGATCAGCCAAAGTACGGGATTTGTACGGGATGATCAAGCTATGCTTACGACCGTTCTCCGACATCCTGACGATGTGGACGGTGGGGCATGGCGCGTCCGGCGATGGACCTCGGCACCGGCGGGAAGATCTTTTTCAGCACGACAACGAATGGCGTCCGCGCACGCTGCTTCTACCGCGATCATGACGGCGTCCGTCGCGAGGTGGAACGTAGCGGCACCTCCAAAGCCGCCGCGGAACAGGCGTTGCGGCGTGCTCTGCGTGACCGCGTACGGGTCGCCATCGGGGACGGCGACATCACCGGGGACACCGCGGTGAAGGTCCTCGGGGAGGCATGGTTCGTCGCCATGGGTAAGCGGGACCTATCCCCCAACACGATCTCGGCCTACCGCGGCACGCTGGATCGGCACGTGTACCCGGCCCTCGGTGAGGTGAAGGTCCGTCAGCTCACGGTCGGGCTCGTGGACCGCTTCCTGGCGGCGGTCACGGACAAGAGCGGCCCCGGCACGGCGAAGATGGCCCGCGCGGTGATGTCGGGCATGTGCGCCATGGCGGCCCGTGTGGACGCTCTGGACCGCAACCTGGTCCGCGACGCGGGCCCGATCGCCCGGATCACCCCGAAGCCGGCACCGCGGTCACTGAGCCTCGCACAGCTCCGGCAGTTGCGGGCGCTGCTGACCTATGACGAGCGGGCCCGGCGCCGTGACATCCCGGACCTGGTCGACGCGCTGATGGCGTCGGGCGCGCGGATCGGGGAGATCTGCGGCCTGGTCTGGAACGCGGTCGACCTGGACGCGGGCACCATCGAGATCCGGTCCACGGTTGTGCGGGTGCCGGGGCAGGGTCTGATCAACAAGCCTCGCCCGAAGTCCAAGGCGGGACACCGGCTGCTCCTGATTCCGGGGTGGGCGGTGGGGATGCTGCGCGCCCGGCACGCGGGACAGGCCCCGTCGGACATCGTGTTCCCGGCGCCGAAGGGTGGCCTACGGGACCCGAGCAACACGCAGGCCGACATCCGCGACGCGGTCACGGACGCCGGATTCCCCGGACTGACCTCTCACCTGTTCGGACGAAAGTCTGTCGCGACCTTGTTGGACGAGGACGGGCACTCACCCCGCCAGATCGCCGATGTCCTCGGTCACCAGAACCCATCGCTGACGCTGAGCACCTACCTCGGCCGCAAGGTCTCGAATCCGGGGGCCGCGGAGACCCTCACCGCGTTGGCGTTCTGACCCGCCGCGTTCAGGAATCCGTGTCGAGGGCGGATAGTGTCTCGCGCACGGCCACAGTGTCCGGGTGGTCTTCA
>NZ_CDWWEW010000510.1:0-2845 GCF_977966315.1 Frankia sp. CeRuru1 | reverse complement strand
TCTCACGCGTGCGCGTCAGGACGTGGCAGTGTCCTCAGTCATGACCGAGTGCAGCGACAAGGTCGCGCTCCTGACCGGGGCGGGATCCGGCATCGGCGCCGCCTGCGCCCGCCGACTGGCGAGAGCGGGCGCCCGGGTCGTCGCCACCGACCTCGACGCGCGCGCTGTCAAGGAGGTGGTGGCGACGATCGAGGACGGTGGCGGGGAGGCGCTCGCCCTGGAGACGGACGTCACCGACCCCGACTCGCTCGAACGCGCCATCCAGGTCACCGTCGGCACCTTCGGACGGCTGGACCTGGCAGTGAACAACGCGGGAGTGAGCGCGGGGCGCGAGCCGGTGGAGACCACCCCGGCGCAGGACTGGCAGCGGGTGCTGGACGTCAACCTCTCCGGCGTCTTCTACAGCATGCGGGCCGAGATCACGGCGATGCTGCGCAACGGCGGAGGCTCGATCGTCAACATGGCCTCGGTGCTCGGGGTGGTCGGGTTCGCCGGGTCGGCGCCCTACGTCGCCGCGAAGCACGGGGTCATCGGGCTGACCAAGACGGCCGCCCTGGACTACGCCACCCGCGGCATCCGGGTGAACGCGGTGGCGCCGGGCTTCGTGGACACCCCGCTGCTGCACGCCAACGGCCGGCCGCGGCGCGGAGCCGCGCTGTTCTCGCCGATCAACCGACTGGGCACGGTCGACGAGGTGGCCGAGGTCGTCGTCTTCCTGCTGTCCGACCGGGCCTCCCTGGTCACGGGCAGCGTCTATCTGGCCGACGGCGGCATGGCCGCCCGCTGACCGGGCCCGCGGGCGGTCAGGCCGGAGAACCGTCCCACCGGGCCGCGGCGAGATCGACCCGGTCGCCTCCGGGGCGCAGCGGCGTCCGGTCGGCGACGAGCCGGCGCAGGGCCTCGACCGGTGCGGCCGGGTTCGGTTCCCCGGTCGCCCGGATCACCCGGTGCCAGGGCACCTCGTCGCCGAATCGGGACAGCACGGCTCCGACCGTGCGCCCCGACCCGGCGCCGACGTACTCGGCCACGTCGCCGTAGGTCATCACCTTGCCCGGCGGGATGCGCGCCACCGCGTCCAGCACCTCGAGGGCGTGCGGACCCGGCGCGCCGCCGAGCGAGATCCGGGTACCGAGCCCGGCGGAGAGGCTCGCCGGCGGCGCGTCACGCCGGGCCCGCTCATCCAGGCTCCCCGTGGCTCGTCCAGGCTCCGTGGCTCGTCCGGCGCTCAGTAGACCGGCAGCGACTTGTCGACCTGGGTCGCCCACGCGGTCACGCCACCCTGGACGTGCACGGCCGAGGAGAAGCCGGCGCCCTTCAGCGTGGCGAGCGCGTCGGCCGAGCGCACCCCGGATTTGCAGTAGACGACCACCCGACGGTCCTGCGGCAGTTCGGAGAGGTGCGCGGGCAGGTCCCCCTTGGGGATCAGGCGCGCGCCGGGGATCCGGACGATCTCCCACTCGGCCGGCTCACGGACGTCGACGAGCTCGATCGGCTCGTCGGCGTCCAGCCAGCTCTTGAGCTCGCCCGCGGTGATCGTCGAGCCGGCGGCGGCCAACTGCGCCTCCTCCGAGACCGCCCCACAGAACGCCTCGTAGTCGATCAGCTCGGTGATCGACGGATTCTTCCCGCACAACGGGCACTCCGGGTCCTTGCGAACCTTGATCGACCGATAGGTCATCTCCAGGGCGTCATACACCATCAGCCGACCGACCAGCGGATCGCCGATCCCGGTCAGCACCTTGATGGCCTCGGTGGTCTGGATGGAGGCGATGGAGGCGCACAGCACACCCAGCACCCCGCCCTCGGCGCAGGAGGGGACCATGCCGGGAGGCGGCGGCTCCGGGTAGAGGCAGCGGTAGCACGGTCCGTGCTTGGCCCAGAAGACGCTGGCCTGGCCGTCGAAGCGGTAGATCGAACCCCAGACGTAGGGCTTGCCGAGCAGCACCGCGGCGTCGTTGACCAGGTAGCGGGTGGCAAAGTTGTCCGTGCCGTCGACGATGAGGTCGTACCCGCTGAAGATCTCCATGACGTTGGAGGCGTCCAGCCGGGTCTCGTGCAGGACGACGTTCACGTACGGGTTGATGTTGCGAACCGAGTCGCGGGCCGACTCCGCCTTCGAGCGGCCGACGTCGGACTGGCCGTGGATGATCTGACGCTGCAGGTTCGACTCGTCGACGGTGTCGAACTCGACGATGCCCAGCGTCCCGACGCCGGCGGCGGCCAGGTACATCAGCGTCGGCGAGCCGAGGCCACCGGCACCGACCGCCAGCACCCTGGCGTTCTTCAGCCGCTTCTGGCCGTCCACGGCGACATCCGGAATGATCAGATGTCGAGAGTACCGGCGGATCTCATCGACGGTCAGCCCCTCGGCGGGGTTGACCAGGGGCGGAGGGGACACGCTTGCTCCTCGCGTTCGGTGTCGTCCTTCGACGATGCCACAGCGCGACGCGGCCTCGCCGGATTTAGGCCATCCGCCGGGAGGTCCCTCATCACGGGTGCATGTCGGGCATCGCGACGGTCAGCCCTTCAGTGCAGCGCACGGCATCCCCGGAGTGTTCCCGCGGCCGCCACGGGTAGACCTCTTCCGAACCGCCGCACATACAGTGAGGAGTTGAGTGCAGTGTCCTTCACTGACAAGGTCAGGAACAAGGTGCAGGAGCTCCGCGGGCGGACCAAGGAACAGGCCGGCAAGGCCACCGAGAACCGGGACCTGCAGGCGGAGGGCCGGGGAGAACGCGGCGTCGCCGACCTCAAGAACGCCGGGGAGAAGGCGAAGGACGCCTTCCGCCGCTGACCGCCCGGTACCCACCGGCCCCACGGCAACCAGCCCCACGGCATCTAACGG
>NZ_CDWWEW010000509.1:0-2868 GCF_977966315.1 Frankia sp. CeRuru1 | reverse complement strand
GACGCACCCCGGCCGCCCAGACCCGGCCGACGACGACGGGCCGGGCCCCGCCACCCACGTCGGCCACGTCGACCTGGAGGGCATCCCCCACGGCCTGCACGACCTCGGCATCTGGGAAGGCGCGACCGTCGGCGAGATCATCGATGTCCTGCAGCGCCTCCCGCGGGGCCTGGTGAGCACGGGGCAGATCAGCGGCGGTGCGGCGACGCATCTCGGGTTCGTCGCCCCCGAGGATCTCGACGCGGTCCTCGCGGCCTTCAACAAGCCCGGCCACGAGTACATCCACGAGGCGGTCGGTGCCTACCGGGCCCGCCGCACCGAACGTGAGGCGGACGGCCGGCAGCTGTAGACGCCACCCTGGCGCCCCCGGCCTGGACGGGTACGGGGGCGCGCGGTGCTGTCCGAGGAAAGGCCACCGAATGCCCAGCAGGATGCGCCGTTTCCTCCCCGGCGTGAACGCCGGGGTATCCACGGCGAGATCCCGGTGACCCGTCGAAGCTGGTGTGCCTCACCCACCCGACGGCCACGTTCCACCCGGACGGCCACCGGTTCGTCACCGCGGACGGCATCCCCGGCCGCTGCCCCGTCCACCATCCGCAGGCCCGGGTCAAGGAGCCGGCGTGACCGGCCTCGGCGACCAGGCCGCCAGCGACGACGCCGGCATCCCCGCATCGTGGACCGGTCTCAGGCACCGGTCCAGGACGCCAGTGCGGGCACGGCTACCTCGCAAGCTGGGGTCACGGCGGAGACGGGTGGCCGCGTAGTGGGTCAGGCCTCAGTCCTTCACGGTGTACGTGCGCCCGTTGCTACTTGCAGTAACTTTCGCGACGCCGCGAAGGTTACCCTCGGTTCCGCCGCTCACCGCGGGCGTTCGGAGCGATCTTGTCGGCGGCGACAAGATCGCGATCCGGGTCGCCTCCGGCGTTCGCGCTCACCGTTACCGACCTGTGACATCTTCCGGGCGCCCGGAAGATCGCGTTCCGGGTCTCCGCCGGAGTTCTCGCATGCTGCCCGCGCACGATCGACCGCGACGGCGAATCGCTCGTACTTCGGGTCCCCGACCGGTCCTCGACCGGCCGGGCCGTGCGCAGCAGGCCACGAGGCCTGGCGGAGCGTGTCGAACAGGCTTTACGCGGCCGGGTCCTCCGCCTCGCCGCGGCCGTCAGCCCGAAGCCGCACTTCGAGGTGCATCCGGATGGCGCTGTACCGACGGTCCCCCTCCGGGGACGACACCCTGATCACATCCATGACCTCGGCGAGCAAGGTCGCCGCGCGGACACACTGTTCCTCGCTGCCTTCGAGCCGAATCTTCATGCTGCCCATCCTCCGTGCGTGGTGTGCCGGCCCGGCAGCCCGGGCTCGCTGGCCCGTCCCGAACGGGAAACGCCCGGGGCCGAATCGCCGCAGAGCCATCCAGATCGGCGCCGGGCCGGCTACAGCCGGTCTCCCAACCTGAGACGCCGGTGCGCCTCCCGGGCACGCTCGTCCGCGACCGAGGCCCCATGACAATGTCAACGGTTCATCGGACCGCCCCACCGGCAACGCCGAGTCGACTGCGCATCGATGTTGACCTTGTCGGCTCCGGCAAGGTCAACGTCTCGGATCGACCACCCGTGATCACTTTCGCGGCGCCGCGGGAGTGATCACAGGCGGGTACGGCTACCCGCCGAGGAACGCCGACAAGGCGTACGTCCCGTGCCGGTCGAGGTTGCCGCGGGCCCGGTCGTAGCCCCTCGTCGTCCGCGGGTCGGCATGCCGGGCGAAGTCCTGGGCGTCCCGCAGCGAAGCTCCGGAGTCGAGCAGGAGCGTCACCGCGGTCGCGCGCAGCGAATGCGGGGACAGCCGGGTCTGCGGCAGGCCGGCACGGCACCCGAGCTGGCGGACCTTGCGCCACACCGCGGCCCGGTCGAGCCGGCGACCGGTCGCCGTGGCGAACAGCGGCCCGGTGGTGCGGCCGGCAAGGTAGGTGTCGAGGGCATGCCCGGTCGCCGGAGCGAGCACGATGACCGCGGCCTTCGCGCCCTTCCCCACCATGCGGATGATCCGGTGGCCGCGTTCGACGTCCAGGTCGGCCACGTCCAGGCCGATCGCCTCGGACACCCGCAGACCGTTGCGCAGCAACAGGCCCATCATCGCCTCGGTGCGCGGCCCGTCCGCGGCGGCGGCGGCGAGGAACGCCCGCGCCTCGTCGCGGCTCATACCGGGGGCCTGGTGGCGGTCGGTGGTTTTCGGCCGGCGGACCCGGGCGGCCGGCGAGGTGGCGATGACCCCCTCGTCGACGGCGTAGCCGTAGATGCTCGCGACGGAGGACAGTTTCCGGGCGATCGTCGTGGACGCCTGCCCGGCGGCCTCCAGGTCGCGGGCCCACCGGTCGAGGTGCTGGCGGCGGGCGGCCAGCGGATGCACCCCCCACCGCTCACACGCCGCGGTCCACTCGGCGACCCCGCGGCCGTAGGCCTCCCGGGTCCGCTCGGAGAAGCCGGAGTCGAGCCAGAGGGCGACGAGACCGGGCCACGGGTCGGCCGCGGCCTGGACGGGAACGAGCGAGGCCACCGGGTCGAGGATCTCGACGTCGACGGCCCCGGTGGACGGCGGAACGGGCTCAAGGATCATGAACCGGACCATACAACAGAATGCCTGTTCTGTTGTCTCCGGGGGTGACCGTGGCGCCCCGCACTGCCCCGTGGCGCCCCTATGCCGCCGGTGGCAGATTCGCCGGGCGGCGGCACGAGCCGAGGTACCGCTCGACGTCGGCGGCCGACACGAACACCCGCCTGCCGATGTACCAGGTCGGGATCCGCCGCTCCTCGACGAGCCGGCGGGCGTGCCGCTCGCTGATCGCCGGCCAGCGGGCCGGGATCTCCGTCC
>NZ_CDWWEW010000508.1:0-2921 GCF_977966315.1 Frankia sp. CeRuru1 | reverse complement strand
CGACACGCCGCCCTACCCCAAACCACCAGCGACTATCACGCAGAGTGACACCCGAAGGTTAAACGACAAGCTGAGACATGTTAATGCTCCCGGAAGGTGTGGTTCTGCTCGGGGTCGAGGACCTCCAGCAGCGCCGCCGTTGGGTCCCCCCGGTAGTCGGCGCCCAGCTTGTCGACCTCGTCGAGCAGCACCACCGGGTTCATCGAGCCCGCTTCGCGGATCGCCCGGACGATGCGGCCGGGCAGCGCGCCGACGTAGGTCCGCCGGTGACCGCGGATCTCCGCCTCGTCCCGCACGCCGCCGAGGGCGACCCGGACGAACGACCGGCCCATGGCCCGGGCGATCGACTCGCCGAGTGATGTCTTGCCGACCCCGGGCGGGCCGGCGAGTGCCAGCACGGCACCGCCGCGCCGGCCACCGACGACGCCGAGACCAGCATCGGCCCGGCGCTTGCGCACCGCCAGATGCTCGATGATGCGGTCCTTGACGTCGTCGAGCCCGGAGTGGTCGGCGTCGAGTACCGCGCGGGCCGCGGCGATGTCGTAGGAGTCCTCCGCCCGGACATTCCACGGCAGGTCGAGGATGGTGTCCAACCAGGTGCGGATCCAGCCGCCCTCCGGGGAGGAATCCGACGTCCGCTCTAGCTTGTCGACCTCCTTCAACGCCGCGGCGCGGGCCTTCTCCGGCAGGTCGGCGGCCTCGACGCGGGCCCGGTAGGCGGCCGGTTCGGAGCCGCCGTCGCCGCCCGCGCCGGAACCCGGACCGGAGCCGCCCAGCTCGACCAGCTCCTTGCGAATGGCGTCGAGCTGGCGGCGCAGCAGGAACTCACGCTGCTGGCGGTCCATGCCCTCCTGAACGTCGCGGCGGATGGTCTCCGCGACGTCCAGTTCGGCCAGATGGTTCTTGGTCCACGCCAGCAGCCGTTCAAGCCTCGTGGCTACGTCCGCGGTGCCCAGCAGCTCGATCTTCTGCGCGGTGGTCAGGTAGGATGCGTAGCCGGCGGTGTCGGCGAGCGCGGACGGATCGGTGATCGCCGCGACGGAGTCGACGACCTGCCAGGCGCCGCGCTGGCGCAGCAGGTTGGTGACCAGGGCGCGGTACTCCTTCGCCAGGCTCTCGACCTTCGCCGGATCCTCGCCGGTCCGCGCGGGGGCGGCGTCCGCCGGAGCGTCGAGCGTGCCGGACGGCGGCCCAGCCCCCTCGTTCACGACGGCCCCCTCGTTCACCACGGTGTCGCCCCACACGGCGTCGACCCAGGTGACGTCGCCGGGACCCGAGCGCACGCCGCCGACACGGGCCCGGGCGGTTCCGCGGACGATCGCGGCCGAGCCCCCTTGCGGCAACCGGCCGACCTGTTCGATCACCCCGACGGCGGCCACGTCGGCGAGCGTGCCGTCGGTCCTGGGAACCAGCAGCACCTCGGCGGGCCGGCCCGCCGGCTGACTGGAGATCCCCGGCGCCCGCGCGTCGGGAGCGCCGCGGGATCCGCCGGCACGGGCGGCTTCGACGACGGCTCGGATCTCACCATCGGACATGTCGAGAGACACGACCATGCCCGGTAGCACGACGGCGTCGTCGAGCGGCAGGACGGGCAGCACCCGGATCTGTGGCATGCGGTCCACCTTCACGTGAAGAAGTTGAGTCACTTACACTGAAGTCCTTTTAGCTTACCGTTGGTCCCGGGATTGATCGCTGAGGGCGAACGCTTCTCGCTCGCGCCCTGATGATCAAAGAATTCGCGGGAAGGATCGAGGGTGGCCCGTGGTTGCGCGGGTTGGTAGTTGCATTTACAGGTAGAGGCGCCGGGATGAGCTGCTCGAGCAGGTTGAGCTGCTCGAGCAGGTCGACCGGCGATCGTGAGCCCGCCAGGAGGACGACATGCCTGCCGTCACCGCCGATACCGTCCGCCTGCCTCGGCTGGCTGAGCCCGCGCTCGGCAAGGTCGACCGTCCGGTGCGGAGGGTGACCACCGCGCCCACCGGGCTGGAGGGCGAGGGCTTCCCGGTGCGTCGGGCCTTCGCCGGAGTACGGCTCGCCGAGCTGGATCCGTTCATCCACATGGACGAGATGGGCGCCGTCGACTACGGGCCGGGCGAGCCCAAGGGAACCCCGTGGCATCCCCACCGCGGATTCGAGACCGTCACCTACATGATCGACGGAACCTTCCAGCACCAGGACTCGCACGGCGGCGGCGGACTGATCGCCGACGGCGCCACCCAGTGGATGACCGCCGGCGCGGGCATCCTCCACATCGAGACGCCGCCGGAGGAGCTTGTCGTCAGCGGCGGCCTGTTCCACGGTGTCCAGCTCTGGGTGAACCTCCCGGCGAAGGACAAGTTCTCCCCGCCGCGGTACCAGAACCTCGAGGGTGGCCAGGTCTCCCTGGTGTCCTCGCCGGACGGCGGTGCCCTGCTGCGGGTCATCGCCGGTGACGTCGGGGGCCACCGGGGCCCGGGTGCCACGCATACCCCGATCTCCGTCGTCCACGCGACGCTGACCCCCGGCGCGGCGGTGCACGTGCCGTGGAACCCCGAGTTCAACGCGCTCGCCTACGTCCTCGGTGGCCGTGGGACGGTGGGCCCGGACGCCACGGCGATCCGGGCCGGTCAGCTCGCGGTCCTTGGAACGGGGGATCTGCTCGGTGTCGCCGCGGACGACCGGCAGGACGCGTCCTCGCCGAACCTCGAGGTCCTGCTGCTGGGCGGTCGGCCGATCCGGGAACACGTCGAGGTGTACGGCCCGTTCGTCATGAACACCCGGGCCGAACTGCGCCAGGCCGTCGAGGATTATCAGGCCGGCCGGCTCGGGGTCATTCCGGCGAACGCACTGATGCCGCATCGCGTCTGAACCCGACGACATTTCCGGGTTCCCGTGCGGACCTGAGGTGAAGGGCGTCCCGTCATCCGCCTGGCGCCCCGCAC
>NZ_CDWWEW010000507.1:0-2938 GCF_977966315.1 Frankia sp. CeRuru1 | reverse complement strand
CCTCGTGCTGTCCGAGCTGGCCGGTCTCGGCGGGAGCACGTCCTACCTCCTGCCCGGAGCACTCGCGATCGTCCTGCCTCGGATGTTCGGCCGGGGTGGCCGGGGCCGGCGGATCCCGTGGCTCGCCCGGCTCGCGTGCGAGTCGGGCGGCTGGTACGTCTACATGTTCGCCGGTTCGCCGGACATCAGGCTGGTCTCGTACGGCGGTCCGCGCCTGGGCCAGCCGTTCGCCGTGGTGCTGGGCGCGGTGGCGGCGGTGACCGGCGGCCTGGTCCTGTCCCGTCGGTTCCGGGCGCGGGCCCGCGGGTCGACCCCCGGCGCCAGCCGCCGGCGCCGCTGGGTGTGGGCGCTGGTCAGCGTGCCCCTCGCGGTGACGCTGGGGGTGCGTGCGGCCGAGCATCACCACGTCGTGCTGCTCGCCACATGGACGATCGTCTCGCTGCTGATGCTGCTGGTCGCCAGCCTGACTCTCGTGCGCGGCCAGTACAGCTGGCAGCGCCCCGAGCGGGTGCATCACGTGGACCTGACCGGCAACCTCGCGCCCCGCAACCGCTTCTCGCTCATCGTCCCCGCCCGCGACGAGCCGGTGCTCGGGCGGACCCTGACCCAGATCCTTGCCGGCGACTACCCCCACGACCTGGTGGAACTAGTCGTGATGGTGTCCCATGACGAGGTCGACCAGGAGACCCGGCGGGTCGCCGAGGAGATCGCCGGCCGGCATTCCAACGTGCGGGTCGTCGCGCCCGAAGGCAGCCGGCGTAGTAAACCCCTGTCCCTGGAGGACGCCCGCCGGCACTGTACCGGAGACCTGGTCGGCGTCGTCGACGCGGAGTCCCTGATCGCCGGGGGACTCCTGCGTTACGTGAACACGCTGGCCCTGCGCCACGCCGACGTCGGCATCTTCCAGGGCGGCGTGCAGCTCATGAACGCGCGTGCCACGGCGTGGCGGCGCGCCGCGGACCACTCGCCGATGCGGGCGTTCCTCCACTGGTTGGACACGGGCACCTCCTGGTGGCGGGCCCGCAACTGCCTCGAGTACTACATCTGGTTCATGTCGCGGCTGCGTTTCCAGGCGCGCGCGCGTTTCATCCCACTTGGCGGCAATACGGTGTTCATTCGGCGAACGGTTCTGGAAAGGCTCGGTGGGTGGGACGTCTCCTGCCTCACCGAGGACTGTGACCTCGGGGTGCGGGCCTCGGTCGCCGGAATCCCGACCGCGGTCTTCTACCACCCCGATCTGACGACCCGGGAGGAGACCCCGGAAAGCCTCACGAAACTCGTCGTCCAGCGCACCCGCTGGATGATGGGGTTCATGCAGGTCCTCTTCAAGGGGGACTGGCGGGCGCTTCCGGGAGCACGCCAGCGCATCATGGCGGTGGAGATGCTCACGATGCCGTTCTTCCAGGCACTCGCCGGCGTCCTGCTGCCGGTGTCGCTGGTCCTTACGTTGTTCCTGGCGGCGCCGACCGGTCTGGTCATCGTCTTCTGGCTTCCGTTCGGTGCGACCGTCATGACGGTCTTCTCCGAACAGGCGGCGTTCCGCGAGTTCGCCGAGGCGTACGGGCTCGATCTGCGTCGCTGGGACAGCGTGCGGCTCGTGCTCTGCGCCCCGCTGTACCAGCTCGCGCTTTCCGCCGCCGCGGTGCGCGCCACGGCCCGGTTGCTGCGTGGCCGGGTCGAGTGGGAGAAGACCTCCCACTCCGGGGCCCACCACAGCACCGCCTCCGGCCGCTTCGAGCTGGAGGTGGCGTCGTGACCGCACCCGACGCCGCGAACCCGTACCCCCGACTGCTCGGCCCGCAGACCGCCGTGACCTGGATCGCCGCCCGGGCCGGGGAGCTCGCCGGCCGACTGGTCGGCTGGGCCGGCGCCCGCCGCCGCAGCCTGCTCCTGCTCGCCGTGCTCCTGACGGTGGTGGCGGTGCTGCACGGTTATAACTTCGACGGCTGGCCGGGCCGCGTCACCGACGACGAGGGCACGTATGCTGCCCAGGCGTATTCGATGCAGTACTGGAACCGGATCGCGCATTACACGTACTGGTACGACCATCCGTTCGGCGGATGGCTGTTGATTGCCATCTACACGAAGATCACTGATGGTTTCAACCGGGCGCCGACGGCGGTCACCGCCGCCCGCGAGCTCATGTTCGGCGTGCATCTGGTGAGCTGCGTGCTACTGTACCGGTTCGGCCGGCTCCTCGGCCTACGACGGTTCTTCGCCGGCCTGGCCCTGCTCGTCTTCTCGCTTTCACCGCTCGCCCTGTGGTATCAGCGGATGGCGTTCCTCGACAACATCGCCGTGATGTGGCTGCTTGCCGCCCTGGTGTGCGCGGCGTCGCCGCGCCGCAGTGTCGCGGCGGCGGCGTTCGCCGGGATCTTCATGGCCTTCGCGTTCTGGTCGAAAGAAACCGTCCTGATCTTCCTCCCGGGGTTGTACGTACTGCTCCGGCAGAATCGTGATCCTCGTAACTGGCGATTCGTGCGGCGCAACTTCATGGGCTGCCTGATCGGCGTGTGCGGCATCTACATCCTGTATGCGGCCGCGAAGAACGAGCTGTTCGAGGGGCCCGGCCACGTCTCGCTGGAATGGGCGATCAGATGGCAGCTGTTCGACCGGGCCCCGAGCGGCAGCGTGCTTGACACCGGCAGTGACACCTACCATGTCGTGCGGTCCTGGCTCGATCTCGATCCCTACCTGGTCCTCGCCGGTATTGCGGCCGCGGTTCCCCTGCTCGCCCTGCGGCGGCTGCGGGTCGTCGCCGGACTGCTGCTGCTGCAGTTCGCCTTCGTTTTCCGCAACGGCTACCTGCCCAACCCCTACATCACCGCGATGCTCCCATTCGCCGCGTTGTGCGTGGCAGGGCTGCTCGACGCCGTCCTGCCGAGTGGAGCACAGCCGCGACGCGGTCCGCTGCATCATGCTCGGCCGGGGCCGGGGC
>NZ_CDWWEW010000506.1:0-2972 GCF_977966315.1 Frankia sp. CeRuru1 | reverse complement strand
ATCCCGGCCGACGGGAGGGGGAGGTCAACCGGCCGCCGCGAAGCCCAGGGCGGCCAGCAGCCGGGGACCGACCGTGGTGCTCGTTCCCGCTCCGAGCGTGAGCAGTAGGACCCCCCGCGACGCCTCGTCGCTCAGGGTGGCGCGGACGTCCGTGGCGAGTCGTTCGACGAGTTCGGACCAGGACACGTAGTACGTTGCCGCCGGCTCGCTCACCCGCTTGACCAGGTCGACGGCATGCAGACCGAGGTCGTCGGTCTCGCGGGCGGCATAGATGTCGGTGACGTACACCCGGTCGGCGTCGCTGAACGCGGCCGCGAAGTCATCCAGCAGCGCGGCGAACCGGCTGAACGTATGTGGCTGGAGTACCGCCCAGATCTGCCGTCCCCGAGCCCGCGAACGGGCCGCGGCGAGCGTCAGACGGACCTCCGTCGGATGATGCGCGTAGTCGTCGATCACCTCCAGGCTGCCCGGACCTCCGGCGGGCCCGGTGCCGGTGCTGCCGGTGCTGCCGTTCCAGAAGCCCACGAACTCGAACCGTCGGGCCGCGCCGGTGAAGGTCGTCAGGGTGGTGAGGGCCTGGGCGGGAGCGACTCCCAGTTCGGTGGCGGTGGCGAGGACCGCGAGCGCGTTCAGCACCGAGTGTCGGCCGGGTATCGTCAGGGTCAGCGCACCGACCTCCTGGCCGGCCCGCAGGACGGTCGCCCTGGTCATGTCGTCCCCCGCGGTGGTGACGACGTCGACCGCGCGCCAGTGGCGTTCCGGCTCGAAGCCATAGTCGATCACCGCGACGTCATTATTCACCGCGACGTCATTATTCACCGCGACGTCCTTGCCGGGCCGCTGGCGACCCAGCTCGGTGAGGACGGCGACCACCCCGGGATGATCTCCGCAGACAACCAGTCGTCCACCCGGCCGGACCCGTCGGGCGAACGCGGCGAAGGCTGCCCGGACCGATGCCTCGTCGGGGAAGACGTCGGGGTGCTCCCACTCAACGTTGGTGATGACGGCGATGCTCGGGTCGAGGCCCGCGAAGGCGCCGCCGTACTCGTCGGACTCCAGGACGAAGACGTCGCCGGAGCCGGCCAGCGCGTTCCCCCCCAGCTGTGACACCTCTGCGCCGATGACCGCCGTGGGATCCAGCCCGGCGGCGCGCAGGACCAGGGTGAGCATCGCCGAGGTGGTCGACTTGCCGTGCGAACCGGCGACGGCGACCAGCCGGTACCCGGCGGTGAGCTCCGGTAGCCATTCCGAACGGCGGCGCACGGGCAGACCGAGCGCGCGGGCGGCGACGATCTCCGGATGGTCGTCGGGCAGCGCGCTGGACGCGACCACGACATCCGCACCGGCGAGCTCGGCGGCGACGGCGGCCGGACCGGGCGTGGCCCCGATCCGGATCGGTACCCCCCGTGCGCGTAGGGTCGCCACCCGGGGCGAGTCCTCGGAGTCACTGCCGCTCACCGTCCCGCCGCCCGCGAGATGGATCTGGGCCAGCGGAGACAGGCCGCTGCCTCCGATGCCGAGGAAATGGACGTGCTGGGTGCGCTGACCGGTCACGGGAGGCAGTACACCATCATCGGCCCCGGGGATGGTGAGGTCCCTTGATCCGCGGCACGGCCAGGTGCCGGGATCCGTACATTGATCGGGACCCGTACATTGAGACGAAGCCCTCGCCGGCTGTCCAGGGGAGGTCGCCAGAGGCGAGCCACGGCTACCACAGACCCCTTCCGGGGCGGGGGCCCCCGCATGGTGGCGAAGCCACCATGCGGGGAAAGTCGTGACGCGCCGACAGCGTCCTTGACCACCGCCGGAGCCGTGCCTACTGTCCGATCCACAGTCGGAAGTTGACATAACTGTAACCGTCTAGCTGACGGTGAAGGTTGAGGCTTCGACTGCTTTCCCGCTCGCCGCGTGGCTCCGCCTTCCCGCGGCGGCGCAGGGGCGGGGTAACCCCCGTCCGACCACCGACGCCGCTGGAGGACCGACACCGCATGGCTGCCCCACAGAACTATCTCGCGGTCATCAAGGTCGTCGGGATCGGTGGTGGTGGCGTCAACGCCGTCAACCGGATGATCGAAGTCGGTCTCAAGGGCGTCGAGTTCATCGCCATCAACACCGACGCCCAGGCCCTGCTCATGAGCGACGCCGACGTGAAACTCGACGTCGGCCGTGAGCTCACCCGAGGCCTCGGCGCCGGAGCCGACCCCGAGGTCGGCCGCCAGGCTGCCGAGGATCACCGGGAGGAGATCGAGGAGGTCCTCAAGGGGGCCGACATGGTCTTCGTCACCGCGGGTGAGGGTGGTGGCACGGGTACCGGCGGTGCGCCGGTCGTCGCGAACGTCGCCCGCTCTCTCGGAGCACTCACCATCGGTGTGGTCACCCGGCCGTTCACCTTCGAGGGTCGGCGCCGGGCCACCCAGGCTGACACCGGTATTGACACTTTGCGTAATGAGGTCGATACCCTCATCGTCATCCCGAACGACCGTCTGCTGGCGATGACGGACCGGGACATCAGCGTTCTCGACGCCTTCCGCAGCGCCGACCAGGTGCTGCTCTCCGGTGTCCAGGGCATCACCGACCTGATCACCACGCCCGGCCTGATCAACCTGGACTTCGCCGACGTCAAGACGGTCATGTCCCATGCCGGCAGCGCCCTGATGGGCATCGGACGGGCCCGCGGCGACGACCGGGCCACCGTCGCCGCCGAACAGGCCATCGCGTCCCCCCTGCTCGAGGCGAGCATGGACGGGGCCCAGGGGGTGCTGCTCAACATCTCGGGTGGGTCGGACCTCGGCCTGTTTGAGATCAACGCGGCCGCCGAACTGGTCGCCGACGCGGCCCACCCGGAAGCGAACATCATCTTCGGTGCGGTCATCGACGACGCACTCGGGGACGAGGTGCGGGTGACGGTCATCGCCGCCGGCTTCGACACCGTCCAGGACCGGCGGACCCGCACCCTCAACGCCGCGGGGCAG
>NZ_CDWWEW010000505.1:0-2996 GCF_977966315.1 Frankia sp. CeRuru1 | reverse complement strand
CGGCCGGACCGACCATCACCACGCGTGAGCCCCGGCCGCCGGCCGAGTCCTTCGAGGCCGCGGGCCTGCCCCGCCGGCTCATCAAGGCGCTGGCCGACCGGGACATCGCCGCCCCGTTCCCAGTCCAGGCATCGACCCTGCCCGACGTCCTCGCCGGGGAGAACGTCCTCGGCCGGGCCCGGACCGGCTCGGGCAAGACGCTCGCCTTCGGGCTGCCGCTGCTCGCCCGCCTGGCCGGGCAGGGGCCGGCCCAGCCCCGCCGGCCCCGTGCGCTCGTCCTCGTGCCGACCCGCGAGCTGGCCCAGCAGGTCAACGATGCGCTCGAGCCCCTGACCAGGGCGCTCAACCTCCGGCTCGCGCCGGTGTACGGCGGGACGTCCATCAGCCGGCAGATCTCCGCGCTACGCCGCGGTGTGCACCTGGTTGTCGCCACCCCGGGCCGGCTCACCGATCTGGTGGAGCGCGGCGCGTGCGTGCTGGACGGGATCGAGATCACGGTCCTGGACGAGGCCGACTTCATGTGTGACCTCGGCTTCCTGCCCGCGGTGAAGGCACTGCTCGACGCCACCCCGGCGGGCGGGCAGCGGCTGCTGTTCAGCGCGACGCTCGACCGGGAGGTCGAGGTGCTCGTGCGCGACTACCTGCCCGACCCGGTCCTGGTCGCGGTGGACTCCGAGGTCTCCCAGGTCACCACGCTCGCCCGGCACGCGCTCGAGGCCGTCGACCGGGCCGCGCAGGTCGCCCTGGTGACCGCGCTCGCCGGCGGCTCGGGGCGCACCCTGGTGTTCGTGCGCACCCAGCGTGACGCCGACTGGGTGGCCGAGTCACTGAGCCGGGCCGGGGTGCCGGCCGAGCCGCTGCACGGCGGAATGCCACAGGGGGCGCGGACCCGGGCACTGGCCGGTTTCACCGACGGCTTCTACCGGGTGCTGGTCGCCACCGACGTCGCCGCCCGCGGCATCCACGTTGACGGCATCCGGCTCGTCGTGCACCTCGGCCCGCCGGAGGACGCCAAGACCTACCAGCACCGAGGCGGACGGACCGCCCGAGCCGGCGCCGACGGTGCGGACGTGCTCGTCACCCTGCCCGCCGAACGCGGCAAGGTGCGCGGGCTGCTGCGCACCGTCGGGATCGAGGCGAGGCCGATCCCGACGACCGCCGACGATCCGATCGTGCTCGAGCTCGCCGGGCCGCCCGCGCCCCGGATCAGCAAGGACGAGATCCCGCTAGCCCGCACGGGCGGCGGCCAGGGTGGCGGCAGGGGACCGCGCGGCGGCGGTACGCCTCGCGGCAACGAGCACCGGCCCACCCGGCGAGAGGGTCACCGGTTCGGGCGGCCGGCGACCGGGCACGGCCGCCCGCCGCGCCGGGGCGCCGCTCCCGGAACGGCCCCCACCGCTCCGGCACCGACAGCCTGACCGACAGCCTGGCCGCCGGCTCCGGCGCGCCCCTGCGGGGCCTGACCGGACGTCCCGCCCCGGCCGCGGGCTCCAGCCGACCGGCCCGGTTTCGACCTGGCCGGTCGGCCGGTTGAACGCGCCTGACCAACGACTCGCCCACGCTCTGTGTACGATCTGTGCGCGCTTCACGCACGGTCCGCGCATGCCGTAGCCATCCGACGGCCAATGAAGGGCGCAACGCATTGCCATCGTTCGGATTTGCGATGTGACCAGGATCACTTAGAGACTTTGCGCGCCACGTCCACTCGATACCGTTTTAGGGACAGGTGTCGGTAACGATGGAAGGAGCGTTGCGCATGGAAAAGGACGAGACGACCCACCTGGCCCCGGGGCTTTCCGTACCAGGTCAGCGGGAGACCGGCTCCGGCGTCCTCGACGGCGCGGAGGTCTTCGAGCCGGCCACGGAAACATTCTCGTTCGGGCCCGTCGCAAACCCGAACCGGCTCCGGCTCGGCGCCTCCCGGTCACTGTGACTCCTGGAGGCCGGCCGCCGTCGGGCGGCCGGCCCTGCTGTTTCGCCGCCGGTTTCACCGCCGGCTTCACCGCCGACGGGTATGTCGGCCACGAGGAGCGTCGTCCTACCGTCACAGCATGAGCAGCCGCGATGTGACCGCACCCTCGGTCACCACGTCCCCGGTCACCACGCCCCCGGTTTCGGCGGACCCGTCCGGCCGGGAGAACCACCGGTCGTTCTGGGCCCAGTTGGACGGGCCGGTGCACTACGTCGACTTCGGGGGGCCACCCGACGGCCCGTTGCTGCTGTGCGTGCACGGTCTCGGCGGCTCCCACCTCAACTGGCTCGCCTTCGCCCCGCTGCTCACCCCGGTCTGCCGGGTGCTCGCGGTCGACCTGGCCGGGCACGGCCGGACGCCGCCCGCCGGGCGCCGCACCGACGTCGCGGCCAACCGGGCACTGCTCGACCGTTTCCTCAGCGAGATCGTCCGGGAGGCACCCGTCCTCGTCGGCAGCTCGATGGGAGGCATGATCAGTGTGATGCAGGCCAGTCGGCGGCCGGAGTCCGTCGCGGGCCTGGTGCTACTCGGCCCGGCACTGCCCCGGCCGCGAGGCGTGCGCCTGGATCCCGAGATCACCCGCATCTTCGCCGGTCTGCTGGTCCCCCGCCTCGGCGCGGCGGTCCTCGCGTACCGCCGCGGCCGCTACACCCCCCGCCAGCTCGTTGACGAGAACCTGCGGCGGCTCTGCGCCGACCCCGGCCGCATCCCGCCGACGGCGATCGCGGCTATGGTGCGCGCGCAGAGCGAGCGCGGCGGGATCCCCGGCGCGGACCAGGCGTACGTGGGGGCGGCGCGCTCGGTCGTCTGGTCGCTGGTGCGCCCGGCCTCGCTCGCGCGCATGGTCCGCACCGTCCGGCAACCGACGATGCTCGTCCATGGCTCCGCCGACCGGCTGATCCCGGTGGGCGTGGCACGCCACGTCGCCGCGGAACGCCCGGACTGGCGGGTGGAGATCCTCGACGGGTTCGGCCACCTGCCGATGCTCGAGGCGACGGAGCTCACCGCCGAGCTGGTGCTGGAC
>NZ_CDWWEW010000504.1:0-3020 GCF_977966315.1 Frankia sp. CeRuru1 | reverse complement strand
GGTTCGAGGTCACCACGGCGAGTAACGCGCGCGAAGCGGTGACCACGGTGGATGCGGATCGTCCGGATCTTCTGGTGCTGGACGTGATGTTGCCGGACGGGGATGGCTTTGAGCTGTGCCGGCGGTGGCGGGAGTGCGGCATGGAGGTGCCGGTGGTGTTCCTGACCGCGCGGGATCATCGTGCGGACAAAGTCGCGGGGCTGACCTATGGCGGTGATGACTACATCACGAAGCCGTTCGCGATCGACGAGCTGGTCGCCCGGGCCCGCGCGGTGCTGCGCCGGACCCGGCGGGAGCCGGCATCCACGCCGGTGCCGCCGGCGCCGGTGCTCGTGTTCGCCGATGTAACCCTGAACGAGGACACCTGCCTGGTGACCAGGGCCGGTTGCCCGCTCGAGCTGTCACCGACCGAGTTCAAGCTGCTGCGGTATCTGCTGGCTAACCCGAACCGGGTGCTGTCCCGGGAGCAGATCCTGGCCGCGGTGTGGGGGCCGGATTTTGTCGGCGGCGCCACAGTGGTCGACCAGTACGTCAGCTACCTGCGGCGCAAATTGGCTCCGCACGGCCCGCCGCTGATCCACACGCGCCGCGGGTTCGGCTACCTGGTGCGCGAATCCACCCCGGTCTGAGGTCACGGTGACGGGAGGAGCGTCGTGATGTTGCGGACCCGGCTGATGCTTGGCCTGCTCGGGCTGATGACGGTAGCGCTGTCTGTCGCCGGAGCGGCGAGCGCGTTCGCGTTGCGGTCCTATCTCGTCGATCAGACCGACAGCCAGTTGCGCGGGGCACAGACGTTGCTCGGCACTCGCGGACTCGCCTTGATCGCCTCGGCGTCGCCGCTGCTCGGCGGGACTGAGTTGCAACGGACGGTGGCTCCGACCGCGTTCGTGGTGGAGTTGCGGCGGCCGAACGGGGCAGTACTGGCCGTCGCCGGTGACGCCGACATCCCGGTACCCAGCGGCGAGCTGCTCGCTCACGTCGACCATCTCGACAGCCGGATCCAGGCGGGCGCGCCGTTTCCGCTGAAGGTAGGAGGTGTCTCCTACCGGGCGGTGGTCGGAACGCTGCCCAGCGGCGTCACCGACCTGATCGCGCTGCCGATGCGACCGGTGGCAAATACCACGACCCGGCTCGTCCTGGTCGAGGCCGCCGCTGGTGCAGCCGTACTCACGTTGACCGGTACGGCGGCTTGGCTGTTGCTCGGCCGGGGGCTACGCCCGCTGCGGGACATCACCCGTACGGCGGCCGCCATCGCCGGCGGCGACCTGGCTCGGCGGGTCCCGCCGGGGCGTCCGCGCACCGAGACCGGTCAGCTCGCGGCGGCGCTCAACACCATGCTCGGCCAGATTCAGGCAGCCTTCGAGGACCGCCGGCGGTCGGCCGACCGGCTGCGACGGTTTGTCGCGGACGCGTCGCACGAGCTCCGCACACCGGTGACCTCGATCAGGGGATACGTCGACCTTCTGCGCCAGGGCATTGTTCCGCCGGCCGGTAGGGACGATGCGCTACGCCGCGTCCAGGACGAGGCCCGGCGCATGGGCACTCTTGTCGACGACATGCTCTACCTGGCCCACCTCGACGAGGCCCGACCCCTGGAGCAGTCCGCCGTCGACCTGGCTTCCCTCGCCCGCGACGCGGTCGCCGACGCCGCCGCGGTCGAACCCGACCGCCCGCTGCGGCTGCGCGCCCCCGACCACTGCCTGGTGGTCGGCGACCCAGACGCACTCCGCCAAGTGATCGGTAACCTGCTGGCCAACGTGCGCGCCCACATCCCACCCGGCACCCTGGCCGAGGTCAGCCTCACCGCCACTGACGGCCAGGTGTGCCTGCAGGTCCGCGACTTCGGACCTGGGATGAGCCCGACCGACGCCGAACGCGCCTTCGACCGCTTCTACCGGGCGGCCGGCAGCCGCGGCGGTGGCCGGACCGGTAGCGGCCTCGGGATGGCGATCGTCGCCGCCATCGCCGCCGCCCACGGCGGCACCGCCACCCTCGACAGCGCCCCCGGTGCTGGCACCACCGTCCGCATCATCCTCCCCGCCCGCGCAGGGGAAGAATTGGCCGCAGGCCGGCCCGTCAACCTCCTCTGACCGGGGCCGTGGAGCGATCCCGTTCCGACCAGTGACGCCGCGTTCACCGCCTCCGCGGGTTGTCCGGTCATAGCAGGAAAACTGCGAACCCGAATGTGTCTCACATCTTGCCGGGAAAGGGTTCTCATTCTGGGCTGATGTTCTTGCCTTGCTGGCAAGGAACGCGGGCACAACCGGTCCGCGGAAACCGTGACACCCAGCCGGCTGGCTCCCACGGTCACCCGTCGGGGCCACCTGACCATCTCCGATGTCCCGAAGGCAGGTGTCCCGTTCCCATGAACCTTCATGCTCCGGTCCGTCGAGGTCTCGCAACGGCTACCGTTGCCGGCGCGGCGCTGCTGACCATCGCGGCCTGCCAGCCCGGCACCCGGGTAGTGACCGCCGCGCCGGCGACGGCGACCGCCGAGCAGGCGACCGTCCAGCCAACCTCAACGACACCGGTGCCGGCGGCGACGTCGGCTGCCGCGACATCCACGGATGCGGTCGGGAAGGGTGCCGGCGGGCCGGGCTCCCTGACCGTGGCCATCACCTCCCCGGTGGCGGTCTCCGGCCACGTCGACACGGTGGTGAGCTGCCAGACCGCGGGCGCCCGCTACGTGGCGTCGGCCAGCGGCTCGGTCCACGGCTACGCCGTCTCGGACGTCGTGCGGGTGGCCGGCTACCACGGGCCAGGGAGCTACCAGGCTTTGGTGACCGTGTCGATGACCGGCCCGGATGCCCACTACGCGGTCACCGCCGTACCGGCCACCGCCGTACCGGCCACCGCGCAGGCACCGCTACTGGTGGCGACGTCTCCTTCTCGGCGACGACCACCGGCGGCCGAACGCTCGCCGGTTCGATCGGGTGGGCCTGCTCCGCCTAGACGCACATGCGACCAGTAACTTTAGGCGAACATTTGGTAACAAGTCCGCTCGTCGCAGCGGGCGGAGG
>NZ_CDWWEW010000503.1:0-3025 GCF_977966315.1 Frankia sp. CeRuru1 | reverse complement strand
CGGCCGCACCGATCACCGTGCTGGTGCATGCCGGCACCGGCACGCTGATGCCCTACCGCGCGCTCGTCACCGAGATCCGCCGGCGCTCCGCGGGCACCGCCGCCCTGATCGGGCTGGAGGTGCCCGACCTGGCCGCCTACCTGGACGCGGAGCCCACCGGGCAGGTCGAGGCGCTCGCCGCCGGCTACGTGCGCGGCCTGCTCGACCTCGCCCGGGACACCGCCGGCCACCGGGAGATCCACCTCGTCGGCTACTGCCTGGGCGGCCTGATCGCCCTCGAGGTCGCCCGCGGCCTCGCCGAGGCCGGGGTCCCACCCGCGTCGCTGACCGCGATCAGCTCGCACAGCCCGCGGTTCCGCCTCGACGACGCCCTGCTCGCCGAGTACTCGTTCGCCGTGATGATGGGCATCAACCCGCCCGACATCGGTTTCCCCGCGGACGAGACGGAGGTCGCGCGGGCCAGCGAGGCCGTGCTCGCCGAGACCCCCGGCGTGCTGCGCGACGGCGGGATGGCCGAGCTGGACGGGCCGTTCGCCGACGTCGCGACCCGGTTCCGCGAGCTGGCCGATCTGCCGCGCGAGGAGCGCGTCGAACGGATGTGCCGGACGGTCCCCGCCTCCGCCGGCATGTACACGCCGGAGCACATGACCCGGCTGCTGCGCACCTTCCAGCAGAGCGTGTTCTCGATCAGCCGCTATCTGCCGGAGCCGTACGCCGGTGACGTCACGTTCCTGCGCCACAGCGGGACGTATCCGTTCCCCGGTAGCAAGGAGGCGGTGACCGCGCAGTGGGAGGAGGTCTGCCTCGGCGACCTGCGCATCATCGACGTCCCCGGCGACCACTTCACCTGCCTGTCCGTCGAGCACTCCCCCGGCGTGCTGCGGCTGATCGGCGAGCTCACCGCCGGCGCGGTGACCCGATGAGCGGTGACCAGGTGAACGGTGACCAGATGAGTGGCGATCCGGTGAGCGGCCGGACCGTCGGTGTGCTCGGCGCGTCCGGCATGGTCGGCCAGGGTGCGGCCGTCGAGCTGCGCCGGCTCGGTGTCGACCGGCTGCGGCTCGGCGCCCGCCGGCCGGACGCGCTGCGCCGGCTCGTCGACGACCGCCTCGGCGGCCACGGCGAGGTGCGCCCGGCCGACGCGACCGACCCGGAGAGCCTGGCCGCGTTCTGCACCGGCTGCGACATCGTGATCAACTGCGCCGGGCCGACCTACCAGCTGAAGGAGACCGTCGCGGCCGCGGCCGTCGCGGCCGGCGCGCATTGTGTCGACGTCGCGGGCGACGACCCGGCCCACGAGCGGATGGTCGCGCGGGGGCTGGCCGGCACCGACCGCGCGGTCGTGTTCTCCGCCGGCGTGCTGCCCGGGCTGTCGAGCATCATCCCGCGCTGGCTGGCGCGCGCCTTCGACCGTCCCGAGACGCTGACCGCCCACGTCGGCGGCCGGGAGCCGTGCTCCCCGGTGGTCGCCGCGGACATGCTGCTGTCGCTGCGGACCGGCGGTGCGGACGGGGCCGCGTTCGGCGAGGCGCTGGCCGCCTGGCGGGCCGGCCGCCGCCGCTCCCGGGCGCTGCGGGCCACCGAGCGGGCCCGGGTGCCGGGCTTCCCCGGCCTGGTCGCCGCGACCCCGTTCCTGTCGGCGGAGACCGAACGCCTCGCCCGGGTCCTGGCCCTCACCGACGTCGACTGGTTCAACGTCCACCCGGGCAGCGCGGTGCGGGCCGAGATGCTGCGGCTGCCGCACTACCTGGCCGAGGCGGCGGGCTCGGCAGCCCCGGCGGGCTCGGCTGGAGCCGCCGATCCGGCCGCCACCACGGCCGGGGGCGGGGCTGGGGAGTCACTCGGCGTCCGGCTCGCCCGCGCCGCCGAGCTCGACCTCGCCGGGCGCAGCCCGTTCTACGCGATGGCCTTCGCGATGACCGGACAGACCGCGGGCGACCCGGCGAGGCGGACCGCCCTGCTGCGGACCGCCAGCAGCTACCACCTGACCGGCCTGGTCGGCGCGCTGGCCGCCCAGCACGTGCTCGCCGGCAACGTGCCATCCGGCCTGCACTTCGCCGCGGACGTCCTCGATCCGGATCTGGTCGTCGAGGGGCTGCGCGCCGCGTCGGCGTCGTTCTCCCTCTCCCTGACCGTCGCGGACTCCGCCCCCGCCTCCGGCGAGCGCCGTTCCCCGGCGGACGCCGGGGGCCCGGACCTGCCCGCGGAGGACCTGGTCGAGGAGGGCGTGCTGTGACACCGCCCGAGCAGTCCGGGCCATCCAAGCAGTCCGGGCCGGCCACGCGCCCGCTGCGGGTCGTGGTGTGCGGCACGAACTTCGGCCGGCTCTACGCCGAGGCGGTACGCGCGCTGCCCGAGCAGTTCACGCTGGCCGGGGTGCTCAGCCGCGGCAGCGCCTACTCCCGGGCCTACGCCGACCGGCTCGGGGTCACGCACCTCGACGCCGTCGAGAACGTGCCCGACGACGTCGACCTGGCCGTCGTCGCCGTCGGGTCGACGGTGTCCGGCGGGGCCGGCAGCGAACTGGCCGGCGCGCTGCTGCGCCGTGGGATCCACGTGCTGCAGGAGCACCCTGTGCACCCCACGGAACTGCTCGCCCAGACCCGGCTGGCCCGTACCGCCGGCGTGCAGTACCAGGTCAACACGCACTACCACCAGGTCGAGCCGGTCCGGCGCTTCCTCGACGCCGCCGCCCGGCTGCGCGCGGTCGAACCGGTCCGGTTCGTCGACGCGGCCACGTCCGTGCATGTCCTGCTGCCGCTGCTGGACATCCTCGCCCGGGCCCTCGGCGGGGTCCGTCCCTGGAGCCTGGAACCGACGGACGGCGGGACGGCCCCGGCCTCCACCGCCCCGGGGGCCGGGGGCCGGGGGCTGCGGGCGCTGGCCGGGCAGCTCGGCGGCGCCGCCATCCACCTGCGGGTGCACAACGAGCGCGACCCGCACGACCGGGACAACCAGGAGCTGCTGTGGCAACGGGTGGCGCGCGGGACCGGCGCGGGGGTGCGCACCCTCGCCGACACACACG
>NZ_CDWWEW010000502.1:0-3037 GCF_977966315.1 Frankia sp. CeRuru1 | reverse complement strand
GCGCCCGTCCCGCCTTCGCCGCGTTCCGGGACCTCCCGGTGGCCCGGCAGAACCACTTCCCGTTCGACTCGCTCGAGGATTTCATCGAGAACGGTTCCGCGCTCGCCGGGTCCGCCGAGCAGATAACCGAGAAACTACTCGACCTCCACCGTCTGTTCGGCAACCAGGTGCTCGGTGTCGGGGTGGAGGGTTTCTTCTTCGCCTGTCGCCGACGGTCGGCGGGCGCCGGCCGTGGGATCCGGGTCGGCGTACGGCGGCCGTGCACGGCGGCCGTGAGTACGGATCAGCGTGCGGCAGTGGTGAACACCCGGTCCTCGCCGTCGGACGTGTCGCACACCCCGGCGACCGCTCCGACCGCCGGAGTGGCGGCGATGACGGCTTCCAGCAAGGTGCGGGCGGTGGCGAGGTCATCGATGGCCGTGGCGATCCGGCCCCGTTCCCGCTGGAGGTGGGGCAGCAGCTCGGCCGCTCGGCAGCCCGGATGCCCTGACCTGGACGCTACGTCTTCAGGCAACCCGTCCACGACACGGAGACATCACGACCCTCCATAATCGGCACCCATGTCGACTCTTCCGACATCGACGCTTAAGATAACCTAATGCCTGAGCTCGGGGACTACATAGGCATCACCTCAGGAGCTGCCGACCGCCAATGGGCCCGGGTGCTGGCCCGCATGCCGCGCTCATCCGAGGTGAAAGCTCGCCAGGAGACGTTCACTCCCGTCGAGACGCTTCTCTGCCTAGCCGCCTCCTTGAACGTCAACCACCGTCACTACGGGGGGTCGACGAGCCATAAAGCGCCATCACCAGTGCCCGAGCTTGCACGACTGTTCCGCCGCACACCCGCTTCGATCCTTGCAAAGATGGCGAACCTCGACGGCTCCCGGCCGAACGGTGCACGCCATGAAGTCGAGACCGCAGCCATTCTGCTCAACGACCCGAACCGCCTCTCCGCCATCTACACGATGATCCTCGCCGCGGGACGCGCCGCCGGGGTCACCGCCACCGATCTGCCCGACTTCCTCGGCCTCGGCGACGACCCCCTGCTTCTACTTGGGCAGGATGAGCTAGCCGACACCGACATCCAGGACGCCTTCACCACATCACAGCCTGGAGATTCCACCGAACATCCCGTAGATCCGATCACTACCAGGGTATTAATCGGCGCCGCCCGCGTCGGTCAACATCGCTTCGCCCGCGAGGTGCTAGCCAACTGTGGCCAACACTGCGTGTTCTGCGGCCTCACCCCCAGTGGCGATCTCCTGCGGCGACGCCTTCTCCGCGCCTCACACATCAAGCCATGGCGGACCTGTACCAACCGGGAACGTCTCGACGTCACCAACGGTCTCGCTGCCTGCCCCAACCACGATGCCGCCTTTGATGCCGGTCTGCTCTACCTCACCGACGACCTTACAATCCAGGTGAGCCCGGCTCTCGCCAAAGCCATGGACGAGGACCCAGGGACGGCTGCAGCGTTTGGTCGTCCACCACTTGCTAATAACCTTCTTCTACCCACCACCGCCGCCCTGCCTCGTGTAACCTATCTCGATTGGCATCGACGTCACCTTGTCCCGCCACGACCTGTTGCGCCGGGAGTCTGGCAGACGAATGGCCTCGCTTCCGATCTCACTTACCTGCATTCATCACCGGTCATGTAAGAACTGCGGATCCCTCGGCCTCCGTGTTGGGCTGGGCAGACACCGCCGGGCTGAGGAATGCCGAGGGCGAAGCAGCAGCAGGTCGCGCACCCGTTCGCCGAGTACCCGCTGGGGCGTACACCCAGGCTCGCACGCTCACCAACGGGCCGCCAATAGTCCGGAACGCCCTGGCGTAGGTAGCTACCATCACAAGGCATGATCTCCGATGCCACAGGTGACGGCTCTCCGAGGATCAACGACGAACCGGCCGCGTCCAGCCGGCCGCGGGTGGCGAACCGGCCGGACCCGCGCCCAGCCGGGCCCGTGGACCTGCGCAGCGACACCGTGACCCGGCCGACCGCGGCGATGCGCCGGGCCATGGCGTCGGCCGAGGTGGGCGACGACCACTACGGCGAGGATCCGTCCGTCCGCGCGCTGGAGGAGTACACCGCGGACCTGCTCGGCCACGAGGCCGCCGTGTTCGTGCCGAGCGGGACCATGGGCAACTTCGTCGCGTTGCGGTCCAGCGCGCCGGTCGGCACCGAGATCATCGCCGACACCGAGGCCCACATCGTCACCTACGAGCTCGGCGGGCTGGCCGCGCTCGGCGGGGTGCAGACCCGCACCCTGCCCGGCCTCACCGCGGCGGCGGACCTGGCGGACGTGGCCGCCGCGATCCGCGCGCACAGCGTCACCGGCAACTACAGCATGGTCAGGACCAGTGTGCTGGCCGTGGAGAACACCCATGCCCGCTCCGGCGGCCGGGTCTGGTCGCTCGGCCGGCTGGCGGAGTTCCGCGCCATCGCCGACTCCGCCGGCGTGGCGCTGCACTGCGACGGCGCGCGGCTGTGGAACGCCGCGGTCGCGAGCGCCGTCCCGCCGCGTCGCCTCGCGGCCGCCTTCACGACCCTGTCGGTGTGCCTGTCCAAGGGGCTGGGCGCGCCGGTCGGCTCCCTGGTCGTCTGTGATGCCGGCCGCGTCGGCACCGTCCGGGAGTGGCGCCGGCGGCTCGGCGGCGGGATGCGCCAGGCCGGCGGGTTGGCCGCGGCCGGCCTGCACGCGCTGCACCACCACGTCGACCGGCTCGCGGAGGACCATCGACGCGCCGCCGAACTCGCCGCGCTGCTGGCCGACGCCGCACCCGGCCGCGTCGACCCGAAGGCGGTGGAGACCAACATGGTGCTGGTCCAGGTCACCAACGCCGGAGCCGTCGCGGCGCGCGCCGCCGAGCAGGGCGTGCTGGTCGGGGCGACCGGGCCGACCACGCTGCGGATCGTCACCCACCTCGACGTGGACGACGCGGGCATCCGCCACGCCGGGTCTGTCCTCGCCCGCCTGTTGCGCGCCCAGCCGCCGGTGGCGGCTTGAGCCGGGTCCCACCTGAGCCGGGCCGGATCCCTC
>NZ_CDWWEW010000501.1:0-3051 GCF_977966315.1 Frankia sp. CeRuru1 | reverse complement strand
GCACCGGTTGGCCGCGGAACACCCCGCCCAGCGGGGTGTTCCGCGGCCAACCGGTGCCCGGCCACGACTGCCCGGCGGGCGGCAACATGCTCCCAACGGATACTCCTCGGACCGGTATCCGACGGGCGGGTACCCCACGGACCGGGACCGGTCCACCGCGGACAGCTACCCGCCGGCCGTAAACCCGTCGGTGGCCCGGGGCGATGTCGTCGTGCCGTCGTCCCGGCCCGCTCCCTCGATCTCCGGTCCGGTCGAGATGGCCACGGCCAGGGTCGAGACGCCGCGCCCGATGACCGGAACCGGAACCGGGCCGGGCGGCCCGTCAGACCCCGGTCACGCGGTGCCGGGGCCCGGACGCCACCAGGGCCGGCCATCACCCCAGCCGGGGCCGACGCCGCCGGAATCCATCCGGTCGGGATCTAGGCAGCCGGGATCTAGGCATCGCGGGCAGCCCGACCGCGGGCAGCCAGGCCCGGCCGAGTCCCCGGGACGCCCCGCGGGGAACAGGGCGAGAGCCTGGGTAGACCGTCCCCGAGCACCGGAGCGGCGCGTGGAACCGGGTGGGCAACCGGCGAGGGACCGGCCCGGCCCACGGCCCATCGGCCGTCCCGACCATCCCGGGCCGACCTCCGATCGGAACCCGACCCCGCCCGACGGGCGCGCCCCGGACGGAACCGGTGGTGTACCGCACGGCTCCGGTCGCCGGTACGCGCAACCCGGGATCGACCCGCCGAACTCGTCGCACCCCGGTCGGGCTGCCATGCCGCGAACGGCCGCACGAGCGGATGCGGATGCGGACATGGTGCCGCCTCCCCGCGGCAACCTATCGGCGGCGGCGGCCCGCATCGACCAGACCGCGGTCGACGAGGTCACGCGGGCCTGGATGGCTCGCCGCGAGTCGGTGCTGGACGGCATCGACGTCATCTGACGCCATCCCCCGACTCGGTCACCCGCTCGGCCGTCCCAGCGGGGGGAGGCCGACCCGCCCCGGCGCGGCTCCCCGGCCCGACGCCCGGCCGGGGAAGCGCCGATGCTGTCCTCGGCGCGTCGCGTCGCCCGGATGTCCCGGTCGCGGTATCCAGATGCGTCGCGTGGCCGTTGCCTGGCTCGACGACCACAGAGGGTCAGGTTTGGGGGGGCGGTCATGGTGGCAGTAACGCGACGCGGCAGACCCCCGCACCGGGACGATGACCGTGCCTGACGACCCCACGGAAGGTGAGGCGTGGCCGAAGCTCTCAGCGCACGCTTCGACCTGCCCGCCGATCCCCGTGCCGCCAGCCGAGCCCGCCGGCTGGTCACCGAGCTGCTCGCCGCTTGGGGTCGCCCGGAGACCGTCGAGGTCGCGCAGCTGCTCGTCAGTGAGGTCGTGACGAACGCGGTGCGCTTCGTCGGTGCCCGCGCCGCCCTGTGCCTCACGCTGTCCCTGCGCGACGACCGGATCCGCATCGCGGTCGACGACGGAAGCTCGCTGTGGCCGGTGCTGAAACCCGCCCACGATGACGACGAGTCGGGCCGGGGCATGCATCTGGTCGCCGCGCTGGCGATGCAGTGGGGTGTCGTCGAGATGCCGGACACCCGGGGGTCAGGCAAGCAGGTCTGGTTCGACCTGCCACGCCAACAGGATCCGATCGAGGCGGTCTGCGGCTCCTGACCAGGGCCGCCGACCGATTCCTCCCGAAGCGTCGTCGCGCGACTTCCGGTGGCTAGGTTAGCAATAAGGATGCTTCAGCTGCTGTTCAGCCAAGCCGCATACCGTCGAGCCGCGTACCGTGACGTACGTCTCCTCTGCATCACGACCGTGATCGCACCTGTCGATCCTACGGGGGTAGTCATCGAGACTCCGGTCCTGCTCGGCGCTGACAGCGCCGAGAGCGCCGCGCCCGCGCCCCCGCTTCCACCACCGGCGGTGCTGACCCGGCAGCTACTACGACGCTCTGGTGCCCACCCGGGCGGCAACTCCGACGACGTGGCTGCAACGGCACCGACCTCTGCAACGGCACCGAGGGTCGAGCTCGTCGCCTCCCCGGCCGGTGACGCCCACGTCTTCGCCGAGCCGCTCGCGCTCCGTCTCGGGCCGGTCCGATCGGCCCGGTCCCGGCGACGCAACGTCCTGCTCGCCGGCATGCTCGCCGTTCCCCTCACCATCCTGGCCGTGCGCTTCCGCGGCGACATGGCCTCACGGCTGGCCGGCGTTCCCGCGCCCCGCTGGCACTGGCTCGTCATCTGCGCGCTCTCCTCGGTCTTGTTCTACTTCGCCAACGGCCTGTCCACGCGGGCGGCCAGCGGCCTGCGGATCGAGCTACGCACCGCGACCGGCCTGCAGGTCGCGGCGGCGGCGGCGAACCGGATCGTGCCCGCGGGTCTCGGGGCCATCGCGGTCCATCTGCGTTTCCTGGAACGGCGCGGGATGACGCGTCCCGCGGCCTTGGCGGCCATCACGTCAATCAAGGTGGCCGGCGGGGTGGCGCACCTCGGGGGCATCGTCCTGGTCGCCGGCACCCTCAGCGACTCGGGCATCGGCGCGGCCCTGGCTAACCCGCTGCGGTCCACTGTCCAGGGGCTCGGGCCGGGGCCGTTCGTGCTCGGCTGTGGGGCGGTCTGCGCGCTCGTGACGGGCACCGTGGCCCATCCGCGGATCCGGTCGAAGGCCCGGCCGGCAGTGCGGGCCTTCGACACTCATCTGAAGATCCTCGCCCGTTCCCCGTGCCGGACTCTGGTGCTGCTGCTGTCCCAAATAGGGACACGCTTCTTCCAGATCCTCGCGCTCGCCTGCACGGTCTGGGCATTCGGCACCAGCATGACGTTGATGTCCGTTGCCGCGGTCTACCTCATCGGCTCGATGGTAGCCGGCGCGGCGCCGACAGCCGGCGGCATCGGCGCGATCGAACCGGCACTCGCCTTCGGGCTCGCAGCCGCGGGTGGTACGGCGGCGTCCATGTTCACCGCGGTCCTCGTCTACCGCCTGATCAGCTTCTGGCTGCCGGTGCTGCCGGGGATCCTCATGCTGGCCTGGCTGCGCCGCACCGGCGACCTGTAGGCGGGGGGCAGGGG
>NZ_CDWWEW010000500.1:0-3071 GCF_977966315.1 Frankia sp. CeRuru1 | reverse complement strand
CGTGAACGCCATGCCGGTTTTTCTTCCCGCACCGTACACGCGGCTGCGGACGTTTACCTACACCGCCGACGGCCAGCTGGGCGAAACGTTCGACACGACACCCGGTGTCACCGGCTGACCCGCCAGCACCTACCCACCTGTTCACGGAAAGGGGAGATCACGATGAGGATGCGGCGCCGCCGCAACGGCCACCGGCTTCCCCGGAAGCGACTCCTGCGGATACGCCGCTGCGCGCCGCCGGACACGCGGTCGCTGCGCGAGCGGGCGCGTGACGTGTTCCTCGACGCCCGTGACGCGTTGCGGATCGTCCTGGAAGACGAGATCGAGGCCGAGACGCGGGCCGAGTGCCCGGCGGCGAGTTGGCTTGAAGTCGAGGTCTACACCGATGAACTCGGAGAAGCCCGCGCCCGGCTGCTCGCGGTCCTCACCGACGACGGCATGGCTAGCGACGACCTCGACGCGGTCGCCGAGTCGATCTCTGAGCTTCTCGACGAGTGGGCGACCACCGCCAACGTCGACAGCACCGAGATCGTGTTCCGCCAGCTTCCCGCGCACCACTGATCTCTGTTCCACCACGCGCTATCGCGCTTTCGCCCGCCCGCGCCTACCTGCACCTGCTGCCTGACCGGGCCAGCCGGTGTGCGCGCCATCTGTTCTTTCCGCGTGAGCGAAGCGCTGGTTTCCATGGTCGCAAGATGCGCCCGATTCTGACGCCGGAGGATGGCCTACCGGGTTTCCGGTCGGCCGTCTTCTGGCCCGTCAGGGTCGAGAACACCCAAAATGGGAGTGGGAAAAGAAGATGATGGACGACTACGGGCTCGCCCTCGCGCCGACGGCTGTGACGGCCCTCCGCGACCAGTTGGCCGCTGCCAAAAGAGAGCTGACTGACGCCGCTCATTGGCGGGACGTCTACGAGCGAGCGTCTTTGCGGCTTCGCGACGAGAAGGAAGCCGCGGAGCGTCAGCACCGCGAGGACATCGCCGCCATCGGCTCGCGTCTGATCGAAGAGGCAACCGATCGCGGCTGGTGCTCCGAGTATGACGATGTTGTCGACGACCTGAACGAGAGTCTGACGGTCAAGCTTCCGGTACGAATCAAGACGTGGCGGGTCGAGGTGACGTTCGACGTGTCGGCCAGGTCCGAGGACGACGCGGACGACATCATCCGGCGCCTGTACAACGACTCGGGCAGCGACGTGACGGACTTTTACATCAACACGACCGAAGTGGCGGACTAGTCCCGCGTGAACGGTGCTCGCGGTCCCTAGCGAAAGCCGAAGCCGTCTCCCTAAAGGAGGGGGCGGGTTCGACTGTCCTTCGGGGCAAACAAATGGAAGTGGTGAAATGGACGCGGTCCAAGAATTCCCAACGACCAAGTGTGGGGAATGCGGAGGCTCCGGCGAGAAGGCCGACGAGACGACCGTCAGCAAGCGGGCTTTGGCCCGCTATCAGACCGAACCGTGCTCCTGGCTGAAGGTCGACGAGTCTAGGCCCGTGACCGGGCCGATCGCGTGCAAGTCGTGTGACGGCATCGGCCGGCAGACCAAGGCCGGACGCGCCTACACGTCTCCCGCGATGCAGGAGAAGGCGCGAGCGGGCAGAGTCGGCCGACCGTGCTACTCGTGCGATGGCACCGGGCAGCAGTGGACGCTGCCCATCCTTCGCCAGTGCCCTCACTGCCGCGGATGGGGCCGGGACATTGTTCCGGTTCCCTTCCCGGAGGCGCTGAAGATGCCGGAGGGCTTCGAGCTGACACGTTCGGCCCCGCGCGATTGGATGGCCGGCTACTACGCACAGATGGACATCGTACCGCTTCGGCGGGATCGATCTGGCACGTGGAATGAGGCGAATCTCGGCCTCGGAAGCATCGTGTCCGTGTCGGACTACGGCGACGCATGGAAGGCAAATGACGACGCCGCCTTGATTCGCAAGATCCGGGACCAGGCCGACTGGTCCGCCCAGTGGTGCAAATATGTCAGCCGTGAGACGAGGCTGCTAGCCACTCGGCTGGTCGTCCTGATTCATCGGGACGGCTACAAGACGGTGTCCGAAGCCTCCCTGGATGAGGCTAGCCGGTTGGTCCTGCCACCGACCTACACGGGCGAAGTGCTCAACGCGCCGGCCAGTATGCCCGTCGTCCCGTCGGGCGACTTGGAGAACTTCTACGGCGCGATGCTGCGTGAGCTGGCCAAGGTTGACCCGGCCGCCGCGGCATGGGACGGGGACGATTGCTCGATCGTGTGCCCCTGCGGCCGTCGATTCGAGCCGGACAGCACGTGCCCCTCCTGCGGAAACATCCTCCAGGCCCATGGCCTGATCTGACCCAAGTACCAGCGGCGAGCCGCATAGGCGGGACATCTGACGCGACCGCGCCGAGCGCCGGTATGCGCACAACAAGGGAGTTTCGGCGATGAGCCTTATCACGGACCGCGAGCCGACCGTCCTGTTTGACGAAGGCGAACGGAAGCTGACCTACCGGTGGGCCGTCCGACGGGTCGAGGACAGCCGCGACCCGGCCACGTTGGTCGTCAGGCTGAAGGTCCGCCACGCCGGCCAGAGCAAGGAGTATTACGCCGATCTGCGCAACGCCACCGAGACCGACCGGGGCTTCTCGATCGAGAAGTTCGGCTTCAACGACCCGGTGTGGAGCCGGCGCCAGCCCGTGGCGCGCTATTCCCGGCAGGGGCTGCGGGCGTTCGCCGAGCAGACTCTCGCCGCGCTGCGTCAGGCCGACTCCGAGGGCGACCAGCTGCATGTCGATCTTTCCGAGACGCCGCCCGTCGACACCGGTGAAGGCCCGGCACCCGACGCCGGCCGCTGAGTTCCCCCGTCTTCCCCGGAGATCAACGATGAGATGGCAACGGATGCGGTGCGGGCGGGTGCGGCTGGCGACCCATGGCCTTCGGAACGCGCTCGCTCGCCGGTCCGACTCACCCCAGCAGCGCGCGGACCGGCGTCGGGAGCGTGCGCGCACGGTGTTCCTGGACGCCCGCGACCAGCTGCAGATTGTCCTGGAGGACCTCATCGAGAACGCGACCCCGCGCCGCATGCCCAACCGCGACCGGTCTGGAC
>NZ_CDWWEW010000499.1:0-3081 GCF_977966315.1 Frankia sp. CeRuru1 | reverse complement strand
AGTCCACAAAGAATCTTGCCTCAAAAATCTTGACAGGTTCCGCCGGCGTGCGCGACGGTGGGGATCCAAACCGGCTCCTCGTCGCCCCGATCTGAGTTCAACCACTCACCAGGAGGGCCACAACGGCGGCGAGAGCAGAGACCACGCTCGACAGGGCGGCAAGGGTCGCGACGCTAACGGACGGTGATATCCAGAGGCCACGGTTGAGCTCACGCCACGCGTGTGGCACGACGGTCATCCGTACTCTCTGCCACTTGTGCTGTCGGAGGCTACAGCCCATCAGCAGCCCCGATGAGTTGTTGCGGCACAACCTCTGGTCACGGGTCACTGCCCCACACCAGACCGGCACTTGGAACAGGAAGTAGACCGCAGCCGCGACGGAGAACACGATCACGACTATGGCTCCGCCTGCACCTGTCACCCAAAAGGCCACTACGGCAAGCAAGACCAGGTACCCCCAGTAACGGGACAATAGGCGCATGAGTCGGACAGTAGCAGGATCGTTGCTGTCTGATCTAAGAATTTATCCATCCGAATGGCTTGTTGCGCTTGGTTATCACTGCTTTCCCCTTCACTGCCCTGCGTTCGACTGTTCGGACCCCAAAGGGGCAGGTAAACGGGCAGCCGGGCCGAGCCGATCGCTTGCTCTCGCAGCAGCGATCCACGCGATCATGTCCCCCCCTCATCCGCCGGCTTGCGGGAGCCCCTCGGGTAAAGATCGTTTCGCAGGGTGGCCACAGAAGGTCTCGCCGCTCGCAGGGCGGACGGGTCGGGCTGTCCGCTGCAACTGGCTCTGTCTCCCGGCCGTCCGCTGGCGTGCCCCCTGCTTGCTTTTCTGCCCCCTGGCGTGCGCGACGGCGGGATACCGGCCAGATCATCGCTCCATGGCTGGATCACTTGGGCTGGAACCGCAGTGTTCATCTCCAGGTGTCCGGGGATCGCCTTCGCGGTGCGGGCTGCCGACGCACCGGCGAGCACGGCCGCCCACGGCCGCGCGCAGCCGTCGCGCGGCGGTGGTCCGCACCGCGGCTCTTGATCCTAAAACGACGGATTCGGCAACGGCACGGTACGCACGCGGTACGCCTCGGCTTGCTCACGGTGTCCCCTGGACGACGCTCAGCCGGTGAAGTCGACGTGGTGGCGGATGTCCCAGCGGTAGGCGTGTCCGTCCCGGCGGAGTTCGAGGAGATCGACGCTGGTGACCGGCAGGCTGATCGGGGGTTGCTGGCGTAGCTCGGTCAGGCAGCGGATGACCTCGGCCGCGGGCGGGTCCGCGTTGCAGTAGGTCACGCTGATGTGCGGCTTGAACATGGCGGGCTCGTCCGGCACCGCGTCCGGGCCGAGGATCTGGCCGACTGCGGTGCACAGGCGTTCCCGTAGATCGGCGACCGGCTGCCATGGTGCGGTGCGCAGGAAGGTCCCCCCGGTGTACGCGGCGATCGGCCCGACCGTCAGCGTGAACGGGTTGATGTCCGCGCACAGTTCGTCCGCGGCCTTCCCGAGTGCCTCGACCTGGTCGGCGGGCATCTCGTCTGCGAACGCGACTCCCTGCACGGTGAGGTGCAGGCCGTCGACGGGCACCGGGTCGAGGTAGTCCAGGTCGGCGAGTGCGCGCTGAAAGCCGGCGACGTAGTCGGTGAGGGCCTGGTCGTGGAAGACGAGGTACCAGGTCAGGTAGTGCCGGTCGGGGCGCCATCCCGGGCGCCACCACCAGTGGTCGGCCATCCGCTCGGCGTGGCGGAACGATTCCCAGTCCTCGGCGTCGACCTGCTGCTCAGGGGTGAGGGCCACGGGCAGAGAGGTTATGCGGTGAGTGTCCGCCACGCTTTCACCGAGTCCTCGACCTTCGCGATCTCCGGGACTTTCCGCCACTGGGCGGCGCTGGTCAGGAAGTCCTTCGCTCGGCGGGCGACCACTTCGGATCGTAGATCCGCGCCGACGGTCAGGGCTTCGCTGACGAGCGCCCCGGCCCGGTCGGGCTCGGGGGACGGGCCGGACAGGTAGGTCATGCTCGCGTCGACCAGGGTCAGGGCGTGGCTGGCGGTGGAGCCGGCGGCGGCGAAAATCGGGATTGCCTGGTCGGTGAACTCGCGGGCGCGCTCGTGGGCTCCGGCCGCCAGGTAGGCGGAGGCGGCGTTGCCGGCGATGCGGGACGCGGTGAACGGGTCGAAGGAGAGGAAGTAGCCGACCGGGTCGGCGTCCTCGATCTTCGCGTGGGCGGCGAGTGCCCGGCCTACGGCTTCATCGACGCCGGCGGCGTCACCGAGTTTGCCCAGGGTCCGGGCCTCGCCGCTGATCGCCAGCCGGATGGAGGCGGGGCCGCCGCGGGCGTAACGCTGCCCGTCGCGGGCCAGGTCGAGGGCCTCGCGGTACCGGCCGCCGTAGTAGGCGATGAAGCTCTGCGTGCCGCGGACCCAGGCGGCCAGGTCGCTGTGTCCGGCGGCCTTGGCAAGGCCCATCGCCTCGTTGCAGTAGGCACGGGCGACCAGCTCGTTGCCGAGGTCGAACGCGAGGTAGCCGAGTAGCCCGGAGAGCTTCCCGCCGATCAGGTAGAGGTGCTTGCGCTGCGACGGGTGCTGATGCCCAGCCATGAGTTCGGCGACCCACCGGCGCTGCTTCAGGGCGACCGGGTAGACGGTGGCGGCGTCACTGGTCTCGTACCGGCGGCCGATGACCTCGATGCTCGTCTCGGCCTGCTCCAGGGAGTCATTGTTGACGTTGGAGGCGGCGAACGCCTGCATGCGGCGGGTGACCTCTTCGAGCTCCTCGTCGATCGCCCACGCTGCTCCGACGGCGAGGACCGTCCGGCGGTCCGGTCCACTCGCCGGGGCGGCTTCGGCTGCTGGAGTGGCCTCGGCGGGGGCCAGGCCGAGACGTTCGCGGGGGATGTCGAGTCCCTCGGCGAACTTCTCGTACGTCTCGATGCTGGTGACGTGCCGCTTCCCGTTGAGGATGAGGCTGATCGTCGGCTGCTGCACCCCGGTCATGATCGAAATCTGTGACTGGGACGCGCCGGTCCACCGCCGGTAGATCGTCAGAACGGTCTTCATGTCGCGTTCGGCGAGGGCGGCGGCCATGTCG
>NZ_CDWWEW010000498.1:0-3124 GCF_977966315.1 Frankia sp. CeRuru1 | reverse complement strand
GAGAAGATGTTCGCGGGCGCCCGGCTGCGGCGGCTGCGGGAGGACCGCGCGATGAGCCAGGTCGACCTCGCCCGCGTCCTGGCGATCTCGCCGAGCTACCTCAACCAGATCGAGCACGACACCCGCCCGCTGACCGTGCCCGTGCTCCTGCGGATCAGCGAGGTGTTCGGCGTCGACGCGGCGTTCTTCGCGCCGCAGGACTCGGCGCGCACCCTCGCGGAGCTGCGCGAGGCGCTGCTCGCCGAGTCCCGCGGCGGTGACGTCTCGGCGGCGGACCTGCACGAGCTGGCCAGCGGCCTGCCCGAAGTGGCCGAGGCCGTGATCGGCCTGTACCGCCGGTACCGGCACCTGCTCGACCAGACCGAGCTGGTGGCCGAGTCCCGCGCCGTGGTGCTCGAGGCCGACCCGCACCAGCAGGTGCGGGACTTCTTCTACCGGCACCAGAACCACTTCGAGGAGCTCGACCGGGCGGCCGAGGCCACCGCAGAGCGGATCGGTGCCCGGCGCGGCGAGGTCCGGGTCGCGCTGCGCCGCCACCTGGGCGAGGCGCACCAGATCCGCACCACCCACATGAGCCGCCCGGCCAAGGAGTTCGGTGCGCGCACCGACATGCACTACTTCGACGGGGCCGACCGTACGCTGCATTTCTCGCCGCATCTGCGCCCAGGTCAGCAGGCGTTCCGGATGGCCACCCAGCTGGCCTTCCTGGAACAGGAGGAGCTGATCGAGAAAATTCTTACGTCCGAGTCGCTGGAGTCGCCGGAGGCTCGGCGGCTGGCCCGGATCGGACTGGCCAACCACTTCGCCGGCGCGCTGATATTGCCCTATATGAGCTTCTACCGGGCCGCGGAGCAGTTCAAGTACGATATCGAGCTGCTCGCCGAGCATTTCGGCGTCGGCTACGAGACGATTGCGCACCGCCTCAGCACCCTGCAGCGCCCCGGGGCCCGCGGGGTGCCGTTCATCTTCGTCCGCGTCGACCGGGCCGGGAACATCTCGAAACGCCAGTCGGCGACCGGTTTCCACTTCTCCAGGACCGGCGGCACCTGCCCGCTCTGGAACGTCTACGAGGCGTTCGCCGCGCCCGGCCGGGTCGTCGTGCAGGTCGCCGCGATGCCGGACGGGCAGCGCTACCTGTGGGTCGCCCGCAGCGTCACCCGCAACCGCGGCGGCTACGGCGAGCCGGCGAAGACCTTCGCGATCGGTCTCGGCTGCGAGCTGCGGCACGCTCCCCGGCTGGTCTACGCGCGCGGGATGGCGCTCGACGACCCCAAGGCCGCCACCCCGATCGGGCCCGGCTGCCGCACCTGCGACCGGCCGCGCTGCCCGCAGCGCGCGACCGCGCAGATCGGCCGGCCGCTGGCCATCGACGAGGCGCGTAGCACCTTCGTGCCGTACTCCGTCGAGCCCTGACCGCCGCGCCGCGAGTCGTGGCGCCGGGACTTCACTGGCTTCGCTCCCGGTGGCCGCGTCCCGCCGAGGTTCGCGGATGGGACCCCGGCCAGCCTGGGCGGATGCCCGACGGTCTCCGCGCGGCCCCCTGCGCGCCATCGGCGAAAGGATATTCGCAGGTTTCACAGACCTGACCACGAGATTCGCGAAATTTTACTTCTTCGCTTTCTGGACCCGCTGCTCGGCCGCGTGCCAGAGTGGCCCCATCGCGCTGACAGCCTGCCTGGCACCGACCGGGACGCCAGGAGCGGGCGACGTCCACGACGCGGCGGACGATCCCACCGAGCGCATTTCCACAAGCATTCGCGGGGCCGGCCGACCATTCAATCCGTGGGCAGAAGATCGGGGTGAGCAGATGTATGGGACGGAAAGGGTCGGCGTGGTCGGCGCCGGCGTCATGGGTGCCGGCATCGCGGAGGTCTGCATCCGCGCGGACCTCGACGTGCTGGTCTGCGAGACGGACGACCAGACGGCCGCCGCCGGCCGGCGCCGCGTGCTGGAGTCGCTGGACCGGGCCGTGCGCCGCGGGCGGCTGACCCCGCACGAGCGCGACCGGGCCGCCTGGCGGCTGCGGTTCACCGCCGATCTCGCCGATCTCGCCGACCGCCAGCTCGTCGTCGAGGCGGTGACCGAGAGCGCGCCGCTCAAGCAGCGGATCTTCGCGGACCTCGACCGGATCGTCGAGGATCCGGACGCCCTCCTCGCGTCTACTACCTCCGCCGTCGCGATCATGAAGCTGGGCACGTCGACGAGGCGCGCGGCCAGGGTCGTCGGGCTGCGCTTCTTCAACCCGGTGCCGGTGATGCCGCTCGTCGAGGTGGTCAGCTCGCTGCTGACCAGCCCGGCCACCCAGGCCGCCGCCGAGGATTTCGTGACGAGGGCGCTCGGCAAGCAGGTGGTGCGCTCCACCGACCGGGCAGGCTTCGTCGTCAACGCGCTGATCATCCCGTACCTGCTCGGCGCGATCCGCATGGTGGAGTCCGGCCACGCGGGCGTGTCTGACGTGGACCGGGCGATGGTCCTCGGCTGCGCCCACCCGATGGGCCCGCTGCGGCTCGCGGACCTCATCGGCCTGGACAACCTGCAGGCCATCGCCCTGTCGATGTACGAGGAGCTGCGCGACCCGCAGTTCGCCCCGCCGCCGCTGGCCCGGATGGTCGACGCCGGGCTGCTCGGCGAGAAGTCCGGGCGGGGCTTCCACGTGCACCCCGGCCCGGACCCGTCCGCCGCGTCCCGGCTGCGGCGCGACGTCGAGCTCCGTGCCGGCTCCCGGTCCACGACCGCGCCGGGCCCGCGTGCCGCCTGGGACACGCTGGCCGGTTCCGGTCTCCGGCTGATGGTCTGACCAGGGGCCCGGCCGGGGTGTCCCGCCGGCCGGGTGCTCTCGGCCCGGGCAGAGAAACGCGACAGAGGGGAGATGGGTGTCGACATGATCGAGCACAAGGTGCGTGTCTACCGCAGCGAGGAGCGGCTGGGCCGCGAGGACCAGCTTGCCTGGAAGATCGCCGCGGTCGCGTCCGATCCGGTGGAGGTGACCGACGTCGTCGCCGAGATGGTCATCAACCGGGTGGTCGACAACGCCGGCGTCGCGGCCGCGTCGCTGGCCAGGAAGCCGGTGACGGCGGCGCGGGAGCAGGCGCTGCGGCACGCGCCGCCGGCCGGCCGCGCCGGT
>NZ_CDWWEW010000497.1:2597-3797 GCF_977966315.1 Frankia sp. CeRuru1 | reverse complement strand
GCTGCGCGGTCCCGGGTGGGCTGGTTGGCCGGCCCCCGGCGCCTTCTTTTCCCGTTGCATTTGCCCCGCCTGGCGCTTTTCTGTTCTTGGCCTTTGCTTTGCTTTTCGCTCTTTCGCTTTCTCATTCCACCTCTCGATTGCGGCATTCGCTCCCCCCGATGTCGTTTTCATCATTGCATCATCACTCAAAGAATCATGAATTGGCGGACGATTGGGGGTTGTATTCGGGCGCGCATAGGCGGAGAATTAGATATCGGCACCGGGAGCGGGACGACACCCCCGGGAGTTCCCCCAAAGTAGAGGAGAGACCTCGTGACCAATGGCGCCTTTTCTTCGGACACGCCGTCCGCTCTTCCGGGCGCGAGAGTCCAGCCGGAAGACATGGCGAGAGTGACGGCGGACGACTGGCGCGCGATTCAGGTCAAGGCTCGCAAGTTCTGCCGTGTCCTGGACGCGGTCGACTCGCGTAAGCGGATGGACGGAAACGCGACCTTCACGGGTCGTGGCTACGGCACGGCGGACGTGAGCGACGACATTACGCAGGATGCCGTGTTGCTGTTCGCTCAACTACTTGGGAAGATCATTCGGAAGTTTGAGCCTGTAACCTACTCCGTGGCCACGCGGGAGCCGGATTCGTGGCTCTACGTCACGAAGCAAGGCGGGACTTTCGTTGCCACCCGCGACAGTATCCAGTACATCGCCATGCGGGACGCTGCCCGACGCAACGGATACCAGATCGACAAGAAGCCTGAGGAGATCGACGCGACCCCCGGGGCACAGCAGATGAAGGCTGTTGCCCGTATGGAGTTCGTAGCCGTCGCGACGCACCTTGCCGCCAACAGTGAGGCTATCTGGCGCTACGCGTTCGGTGACGGTCGGGAGTTCCCCGTTCTCGCGGACGTGCTCACCGAAGGAAACCAGGCCGATGACCTCGGGCGCGCGGGCATCCTTGCCAAGGTGGCACAGAAGCGGCACGGGGGCGCCTACGGTTCCCGTCGCGCTGTGATCCGTACCCGTGACGCTGCCCTAGCGGAATTCCGGGAACTGTCGGAACGAGCCGACGCGGTACGGGAAATGATCACCTACCGTGCCACGCGGGACGGCACGGAGCACTGACGTTCCATCTGTCCTCGCGGAGAGGGCACCGGGAGAGCCTCCCGGTGCCCTCTCGGCATTTCTGAGCCGTGTATCCGGCTGGAC
>NZ_CDWWEW010000497.1:0-1953 GCF_977966315.1 Frankia sp. CeRuru1 | reverse complement strand
GGTCGGGACGCTTCCGGGCGCGTAACAAGGTAGAGGGTGGAAACGCCCGAGCCTGCCTGGTGAGCGTGTTTCCGGCCGTTCTAACGAGGGGTGGGTCTGTGTATGACATTCTCGCCGATCGTGAGCGTGCGCTCGCGATCGTCCAGCGGCGCGGCCTGGATCACTTCCTGATGCTGCTGGATCGTCTGGCGTCGATCTACCACGGCTTCGACTGCAAGATCTACAAGTTCAGCCTGGAATGGATGGACGAACCGTGCCTACTCAAGGCGCGAGGAGTTCGCGGCGACCTGTGGATCTGGTGGCGCTAGCCGCCTACACGGCCGGAAATTCAAAGCCTGTCGACCGTCATGTGGAGGGAGGGTCTGTGACCTGTGAGGTTCTGTCGGATGAGTTCGTGCGCCGCTTTGAGCGGGGAGTGTGGCGCGAACTGATCGAATCGGCGATGGTCGAATGGTCGCCGGACGAGATCACGAATCTGTACGGCAGTGGTTTCGACGGAACAGAGACCGAGTATCTGCGCGGCGATCCCGCCAGCGAGATCCGTGACTTCCTGGACGGCGCCGCCGCCGAGTTGTCGTCGCTGGTCGAGCGTCTGGGCGATCGGGCTCCGGTGCCCGAGGAGCTGGGCCAGGACTGGGTCCTGTCGCGGCAGCGGCAGGGTACGGGCCTCTGGGACCGCGGCTACGGCCCGGAAGGGGACCAGCTGCACGAACAAGCGATCGTCTACGGCGACATCCTCTTGGAGATCTCCGGGGTCGAGGACGACTGCGACGGCTGGGTGGTGCGGGTCCTGTGACCGGCCGGCATCTGCGTGTCCACCATCGCGACTACTACGACCACGAGGTCCACGACGGCGACATCTACCCGCACGGCGAACGGTCCGAGGATCTCGACTGCGAACCCGACGACTTCGACCGCGAGGACGGGCTCAGCGCCGTGGACCTCGCCGTAACCAGCCTGAAGGACCTGGCGGCCACCGAGCCGTCGGGCTGGCCCTATCCGGGGCCGCACTGCTGGTGGGGTGGCACGGTCACGCTGGACTACTACACCGGTGAGATGCGGGAGACCTCCGCGCATCCCCGTGGGTTCAGCGATGCCGAGTGCCGCGACATCTGGGCACAGCTGACCGGCGCATAGCCAGCGCGCGCCGCCCGCCCCTTCCCTCTCCTCTGTTGATCTTTCTGAGGTGGTGCCATGCTCGGCGTGCTCGCGGACCCCACGGTGCGGATCGGGGTCTTGATCGACGATGACCACGACTACTACCTGTCCCCACTCGGCGACCTCGACGTGATCACCGAGGAGCGGGCGCACTTCGCGGCCGGCACGTGGGCGGCCTACCTGCTGACGACGGTCGTCGAGTGCCCGCACTGCGACCGCCGGTACAGCACGGACGTGCTCGGCGGCGTGGTGGTGGAGACGACCGCGCTGGCCGGGTCGATCGTCTGGGCCGACGACGTGTTTCTTCAGGAGAATCCGGCCGACTACCTGACGATGCAGATCCGGGACCTGATCGCTCAAGAGCGCGACGACCCGACGCCGGCCACGGGCTGGCTGCCCCTGCCCGGGGACGCGCTGTGAGCCGGGTCGAGTCGCTGTCGCTGGCGAACGGGGCGCCCGCCCGCCGGGGGACGGTCGCGTTGCTGGTTTCCCCGCATCGGGAGCCGCTGACCGGTGGCGGTCCGGACGCCGTCCACGTCGAGCTGATCGTCATCCGCTCGGTCACCCGCGACGGACGGGTACGTGCCTACGAGGAGATGTGGCCGGGCGGGCGGCCCGTCCGCGTCGCCACCACCGCCTGGAAGATCACCAGTCTGGTCGACGCGTCGGTGCTCGACCCGGACCGCGCGGTCGCGATCGCCCGCGCGCACACCTACCCGGGCCACCGTCAGGTCCGCCCGTGGGCGTCGCTTGCCGAGGCCCGCGCGGCGCTGACCCCCGCCCGCACACCCACTC
>NZ_CDWWEW010000496.1:0-3162 GCF_977966315.1 Frankia sp. CeRuru1 | reverse complement strand
CCCGGTCGGGGGAGGGCGGGCCCGCGGGTCCGGACGGGGTGGTTCCGGACGCGGTGGGGCCGGACAGGGTGGTGCCGGACGCGGTTGGATCCGAGGTGATCTGTGGCGGCCGGTAGCGGAAGACGAGGGTGCTGAGTGTTACCGGGAAGGCGAGTTCGAGACGAGGGTCGGCGCGCACCGTCCGTGCCGCGTGCTGCGCGAGATCATGGCAGGCATCCACCCGGGCGCCGAGACCGTCGCGGCCGAGAGCCCGAAGGGTGACCGCGATGGGGAAGGCGTCCGCGCGGCGGGTGGTCCGCAGCGACCGGCCCAGCAGGCTGGTGAAGCCGGCCGCTTCGTCATCCTCCGGGTTGAGGTACTCCGCCCGTGTCGCGAGGCTGGTCCAGCCGTCGTCGCGGGCGGTGAGGAAGACCCCGGCCGGCGCCGGCTGCCAGCCCAGTTTGTGCAGATCCAGTGCGACCGAATCTGCGAGGTCGAGTCCGTCCAGCAGGCCGGCCAGCCGATCGGACAGCAACGCGCCGCCGCCGTGGGCGGCGTCCACGTGAAGCCAGCAGGCCGCCCCGCCGGACCTTGCCTCCATGTCCGATAGCCCGCTCGGGTCGTGCGCCCCACCTAACCGGACGCGATGTTCCTCGACCACCGCGGCGATCTGCCGAAGCGGGTCGACCGCGCCCGCATCGGTGGTACCCGCAGTGGCCACGACGATGGCCGGCCCGGCGTGCGCGGCCAGGGCGTGGCGTAGCGCCTCGACGCGCATCCGGTGCTGGCCGTCGGTCTCGATGACCCGCACCGGAGGATCGTCGATCGCGAGCAGGGACGCCGCCCGATCAATCGAGAAGTGTGCCGCCGCCGAACGGAACACCCGAGGTGCCGGCCGGTCCGCTCCTCGGTGCCCGGGGCCTCCTCGGTGCCCGGCATCGTGACCCGGGGCGGCCGGGCCCAGAGCGTCTTGCCCGGTCGGGCCACGGCGGGCCGCGTCCCGACCGAGGAGCAGGCCCATCAGGTTCGATTCGGTCCCGCCGGTGGTGATCGTGCCGGTGGCCCGGTCCGGATCGAAGCCGACCAGCGTGGCCAGGGTCGCGACAACCTCGGTCTCGATCGTCGTGGCCGCGGGAGCCTGGTCCCAGGAGTCCAGGGACGGATTGAGGGCGCTCACGGCGAGGTCGGCGGCGACCGCGACCGCCAGCGGGGGGCAGTGCAGATGGGCGGCGCACCATGGGTCCGCCGGGTCCGCGGAACCGGCGGCCAGGGCTTCGACCAGGCCGGTCAGCGCGGCCGACGGGCCGATTCCGGCCCTCGGTAGCAGGGTCCCTGTACCGTCCGGGGGGGTCGGATCGGCCGGAATCGGATCGGCCGGAGTCAGGCCGAGGGCAGCCCTGGTCATGGCGCGCACCACCGGTGGACCACCGGCGGGCAGCGGGCCGCCGCGGATCCGGCGGCCATCGTCGAGGGCGGCCAACGCGAGATCGACCATTGGCCGTAGCCCCGGGAGAATAGGGACCTCCCGCATCCGCGGACCGTCCGTGGGCCCCCCATTCCTCCGCCCCTGTTCCTCCGCCGGCGTGGGCTTCCCGGCTGGCGTGGGCTTCCCGGCTGGCGTGGGCTTCCCGGCCGGCGTGGGCTCTCCGGCCGGCGCGGTGGCGACAGGTGTGTCAGGGCTGCGCGGGGGGATCATCCGGCGGATCCGAACCCGACGGGTGCCTGATCGGCGGGTGGGTGTCCCAAGGCCGCGTGGACGGAGAGCCTGCGGACGGCGGCATCGATGGCGTCGGCGAGGATTGCGAGGACGCGATCGCCCTCCTCATCGCTGAGGATCAGTGGTGGCAACAGCCGGGCGACCGCGCCGTGCCGCCCACCGAGCTCGATGATCAGGCCGCGGCGCAGACATTCGGCCCGTACCAGACCGGCGAGCTGCGGGTCGGCGGGGTGCGCGCCGACGAGGTCGGGGGCTGCGGTCGGATCGACCATCTCGGCGCCGAGCATCAGCCCGCGGCCGCGCACGTCGCCCACCTGCGGCCGGTCCCGGGCGATCTCCGCCAGACCGGTGAGTAGGCGCGTGCCGAGCCGGGCGGCGCGTTCGTCGAGACGGTCCTCCCGCACCAGGCGCAGCGTGGCGTGGCCTGCGGCCATCGCCAGCTGGTTTCCACGGAAGGTGCCGGTATGTGCCCCGGGCGCCCAGGTGTCCAGCTCAGACCGGTAGGCGATGACGGCCAGTGGCAGCCCGCCGCCGATCGCCTTGGACATGACGATGATGTCGGGGGTGATACCGCTGTGCTGCGCGGCCCAGTACTTCCCGGTGCGACCGACTCCCGTCTGGACCTCGTCCAGGATCAGTGGGATGCCGCGGCGACGGGTGATCTCGCGGACGGCGCGGAGCCAGCCGTCGGGCGCGGGAATCACCCCGCCCTCGCCCTGAACCGGTTCTACGATCAGTGCCGCCGGCCTGACGACCCCTCCGGCCGGGTCATCGAGGAGACGTTCGATGTAGCGGGCGGACAGCTCGGCACCGTCCGGACCGGGGGCGCGACCAGACCCCACCCCGAACGGGCACCGGTAGGGGAAGGGGAACGGCAGCCGTACGACGGATGTCGACGGCGGCAGAGGATCTTTGACGGCGACGTTCCCGGTCACGGCCAGGGCGCCCGCCGTCATCCCGTGGTATCCACCGGTGAACGCGAGGATGGTCTGGTTGCCCGTCACCGTCTGCGCGAGCTTGATGGCCGCCTCGACCGCGTCGGCGCCGCTCGGGCCGCAGAAGTGCAGCTTCACATCGCTCCCCATGCCGGCCGGCAGGCAGCCACGGAGTTCATCGGTGAAGGCGTCCTTCTCGGGGGTGGCGAGGTCGAGCGTGTGCAAAGGGGCCCCTCGGGTGAGCATCGACGTGATCGCCTCGGTCACCACCGGATGGTTGTGTCCCAGTGCAAGCGTTCCGGCGCCGGCCAGGCAGTCCAGGTAGCGGCGGCCATCCGCGCCGAGAACCATGGTTCCGGACGCCCGGACAGGCACGATCGGGAGGGTCCGCGCATAGGTCCGTGCCGCCGATTCGCGCTGACGCTGACGCGCGAGGATCATGGCCGGGTTCACGGCACCCGTGGGTGCGGACGTGGGACCCGCGGTGGCGGGGGCTGCGGGCGTGGACCTGGCGGCGACGGGGGTCGTAGT
>NZ_CDWWEW010000495.1:0-3170 GCF_977966315.1 Frankia sp. CeRuru1 | reverse complement strand
CGCCCAACCCCGCCCGTCGTCGTGTAATCTGAGCTCCGCGACCTCGCCCCTTTAGCTCAGTCGGCAGAGCGTCTCCATGGTAAGGAGAAGGTCTACGGTTCGATTCCGTAAAGGGGCTCCACGTTCCGCCTTCGGGTGGGTTCGTGTCCGGGGGGGATGTCCGCCGCTCCTCCCGCGGGGTAAGATGTTGGTCGGGCCGCCGCAACCAGGTGGACCATCCCAGCGGTGTAGCTCAGTCTGGCAGAGCAAGCGGCTCATAATCGCTGTGTCGCCGGTTCAAGTCCGGCCACCGCTACCAGCAGGGTGCGGCCTACCGCGAAGCCCGTGCGGGATCGCGGTTCGCCACGCCGCCCGACCTGTTCAGTAACCGACTCAGGAAGAGGCATCACGCCGTGGCCGCCACCGACGTCCGCCCGAAGATCACAATGGCGTGTCAGGTGTGTAAGCACCGGAACTACATCACGCGCAAGAACCGTCGCAACGACCCGGACCGCCTCGAACTGAAGAAGTTCTGCCCGAACTGCGGCAAGCACACGGAGCACCGCGAGACGCGCTGACGTCGTTTTGGCGGCTGCCCATCGGCGCGTCCGGGCGCCTGTCCCCACGTGGACAGGCGGGGTGGCGGGGTCGCTGAATCCTTCGTGTACTTATCTACGTTCCGCCCCGGTAGCCGGTCAGGGAAGTCCTGGGCCGGCTAGTTGGCATGCCGGCCCAGATTATCGACCGGTGGCGGGCGATGTGGTAACCACGTAGAGACACCCTGGTCATCCCGCTGATGGCGCGATCGGAGTTGCGATGCCGCTCAATCAGGACTTCGTGGGACGAAGCTCGGTCTCCTCCGTCCCGTTCCAGGTCGGGCGCGAGCACATCCGGAGGTTCGCCGAAGCGATCGGGGACGACAACCCGCTGTACCACGATCTGGAGGCCGTGAAGGCCGCTGGTTATCCCGATCTCGTGGCCCCACCCACGTTCCTCATCACAGTGATCCCCGGAACCCTCGGGGTGCCCACCGACGATCCGGAGCTCGGCCTCGACTTCTCCCTGGTCGTCCACGGCGAGGAACGTTTCGTGTTGCTTCGGCCGGTGGTGGCCGGCGACGAGCTGATCTGCACCTCGACCCTGACCGGCATCCGGTCCGTGGGGACCAACGAGGTGCTCGTCGTCAACTACCAGTTCGCCACGATCTACGGAGAGCAGGTCGCCACCGGCGTGTGTGGGCTGGTCTCGCGCGGGACGGCTCCGCCGAGGCACCGATGACACCTTTGCCGACAGGGTTGCTGGCAGTCCCGCCGGCCCCGCTCGGCTCCGGCGACCGCGCGTTGCGCACGTTCCGGGCGACCCCGGGCGTCCTCACGATCTGGAGAACGATGACTGCCACGGTGAGCTACGACGACGTCGAGGTCGGCACCGAGCTGCCGGAGCGGCTTTTCCCGTTGCGCCGGGATGATCTTGTCCGGTATGCCGGTGCATCCGGCGACTTCAACCCCATTCACTGGAGCGATCGGGCGGCCGCCGAGGCCGGCCTGCCGGGAGTGCTGGCGCACGGCATGCTGACCATGGCTACGGCCGCGCGGCTGGTCACGGACTGGCTTGGGGACCCGGGCGCCGTGGTCGAGTTCGGGGTGAAGTTCTCCTCCCCGGTGATCGTTCCCGACGATGGCGTCGGCGCGACGGTGTCCGTGCGTGGCGTGGTCGAGAAGAAGCTCGACGACAACCTGGTAGTGGTGAATCTCACCACCCGATGCGACGGCAAAAAGGTCTTGATGGCGGCCCGGGCGACCGTCCGGCTGCGCTGAGGCCTGCCGCGCGGCGGGGGACTGGCCGCCGGGCCGCCCGGCGGCCTCAGGCCGCCTCGGCAAGCAGGGCGGAGAGGCGGCTGACTCCTTTAACGAGATCGTCGTCGCTCAGCGCGTAGGACAGCCGAGCGAAGCCGGGAGTCCCGAAGGCCTCACCCGGCACGATCGCGACCCCGGCCTCCTCAAGGATCAGCTGGCACAGATCCGCGGACGTGGTGGGGGTACGGCCGCGCAGGGTGCGTCCGAGCACGTCCTGCACCGACGGATAGCAGTAGAACGCCCCGTCGGGCAGTGGGCAGCGGATCCCGGGGGTTTGCGACAGCAGACGGTGCATCGTCTGCCGGCGGCGGTCGAAGGCGGTACGCATCTTGGCGACCGCGTCCAGCGGGCCGGCGACCGCGGCGAGCGCGGCGGCCTGGGCGACGTTCGAGACGTTCGATGTCGCGTGGGACTGGAGGTTGGTCGCGGCGGCCACGGCGTCCGCCGGCCCGATCAGCCACCCGACCCGCCATCCCGTCATCGCGTAGGTCTTCGCGACCCCGTTGACGATGATGCAGCGTTCGGCGAGCTCGGGTACCTCGGCGAGGACGGAGGCGAACCTCGTCTCGCCGTAGACCAGATGCTCGTAGATCTCGTCGCTGATGACCCAGATCCCGGCCTGCTCGGCCCACCGCCCGATCGCGCGGATCTCCTCGGGGGTGTGGACGGCGCCGGTCGGGTTCGACGGGGAGTTGAACAGCAGAACCTTGGTCCGCGGGGTGCGTGCCGCCTCCAGTTGTTCCACCGTCACCCGGTACCCGGCTTCCGGACCGGTGACGACGTCGACCGGGACACCCCCGGCCAGCCGGATCGACTCCGGGTAGGTCGTCCAGTATGGGGCGGGCAGGAGCACCTCGTCCCCCGGGTCGAGCAGCGTCGCGAACGCCGCGTAGACAGCCTGCTTGCCGCCGTTGGTCACCAGGACCTGGCTCGGTGAGACGATCACCCCCGAGTCTCGGGCGGTCTTCTCGGCGATGGCCTGCTTCAGCTCCGGCAGGCCCGCGGCCGGGCTGTAGCGGTGCATGCGGGGCTCACGGCATGCCTTCTCGGCGGCGGCGACGATGTGGTCCGGGGTCGGGAAGTCCGGTTCCCCGGCGCCGAACCCGATCACGTCGCGGCCCGCGGCGCGCATCGCCTTGGCGGTGGCGTCGACGGCGAGCGTTGCGGAGGGTGCGATCCCCCCGATGCGGTGCGAGATCCTGCTCATGGCCGCCATGCTGCCACGGCTGTCACATGTGTGTCGGATGCACGTCGGACGTACCGCGGGATCCGTCCGGACCCTCCGGCAACGGTCCTCCGGCCCGTCCGGCCGCATCCGTTCGAACCTCCGTGACA
>NZ_CDWWEW010000494.1:0-3172 GCF_977966315.1 Frankia sp. CeRuru1 | reverse complement strand
GTCCTGGTGCTGCTTGCCCTGGTGCTGCTTGCCCTGATGGTGCCCGGTGCGCCGCCCACACGACCCACTCCAGCCAATGATCATTTCGACTGCTCCGAGCTCACCGGGCCGGCGGCCGTCGAACGGAAGAACCCCATCTTGACCACCGATCCGCCACCGCAGCTCTGGGCGATCCTTGACGAAGCCGCAGTGCGCCGCATGGTCGGCGGACCCGAGATGGCGCGCGCCCAACTCGCCCACCTGATCGACATGTCCCGCCGTCCCGGGATCACGACCCAGGTGCTCCCGTTCCGCTCGGGGGGCACACGCGGGCCTGAGTGGCCCGCCTACTGGCGGCGGAACACGGCATCCGACAGTTCCTGGACATCGGAACGGGACTGCCGCCCCCGAATCTGCATGAAGTCGCCCAAGGGGTCGCACCCGAGTTACACATGCCGCACGGCTCGGACGCCGTACACCGACCACCGCACCGCCGGACCCTTGTTGACGATACCGACCCGATCCAGCCCCAGAGAAACTGCGGCAGCACGGCTCGCCGTGGCCTCCTCCCCGGCGTCGTCGAGCCAGCAAGGATCTATGATCATGGTGTTACGCGGCAGGACCTTCGGATCCAGCAGGCTTGAGAGGAGACGCGATGATTCAGGATCGCGGCCGCTTCGACCTGCCCCTGTACAGCGTCGCCGAGGCGGGCCGGCACTTGGGCGTGCCGACGTCGACCTTCGCGACCTGGGCCTACGGCTACACCCGGCACGCACCGGGCCGCGCCCCGGTCCATGGTGAGCCGATCGTCACCGTGCTGCCCCGTCAGCGCCATGGCACGGCCGTCGTGCCGTTCATCGGGCTTGCCGAGGGGATGATCCTGGCAGCCATCCGAGCCGCTGGAGTGCCGCTACAGCGGATCCGCCCCGCGTTGGCCCGCCTGTCCGAGCAGTTGGGGATCGAGCACGTCCTCGCCTCACGCGCCCTGTACACCGACGGTGCCGAGGTCCTCTACGACTTCGCCGAGAGCCAGGGCGACACGCCCGAAGCACGTGGAGCCCGGGAACTAGTCGTGGTGCGCAACGGGCAGCGGGTGTTCGGGGAGATCGTCGAGTCCTACCTCCGGCTGGTGGAGTTCGCCTCGGACGGCTACCCCCGGCTCATCCGGCTACCGCGGTACGAGCCCGGCTCCGTCATCGTCGATCCTCACCGTGGCTTCGGCCAGCCGATCTTCACTCACGGCGGCGCCCGCGTCGAAGACGCCCTGGGCCGCTTCCACGCCGGCGAAGCACTCGCCGAGGTGGCGGAGGAATTCGGCGTGCCTCTCCCTGATCTTGAAGGCGCCGTCCGTGTCGCAAGCAAAATCGCCGCCTGATGACTCGACAGGTCGCCACCCTGCCGGGCTTCCGCACGTCTTCATCGACCGCAGCCTCGGCCGCATCGCCGTCCCCCGATTGCTCCGAGACGCCAGGCTACGGCTGACCACGCTCGCCGAGCACTACGGCATCCCACAGGACGAGGACATCGCGGACGTCACCTGGATCGAGGACACGGCCCGCCTCGGCTGGGTCGTGTTCATGAAGGACGCGCGTATCCGCTACCGCCCCGCCGAACAGGAAGCCGTCCTGACACATCACGCGCGATGCTTCTACATAACCCGGCAGGACCTACCGGGTGCTGCGATGGCACAGTGGCTGCTCTCGAACCTGCCCGCGATCACGACCGCCTGCACCGAAGCAGGCCCTTTCATCTACGCCGTCCACGCCATGGAGATCCGCAAAATGGACATCAGCTCACCCCAGCCCCGGTAGTTCCTCCTCACCCACCATCGACCGGAGTCGCACCATCCGTGATTCAGGTAGACGCCGGTTAGCCGCGTCTTCCGTCGCTTGATAGGTACAACCAAGGGGTGGTACCGATCGTCCTTGGGCAGGCCTTGGGCTTCTCACCAGCATCTTTAGGCAGCCGGCCGGCCCCTGGGCCGCACCCGTGTTGCACACGCTGCACGGCTCGGACGTAGTACGCCGGCCACCGCACCGCCAGACCCTCGTTCACGACGCCGTCTCCGAAACAGCCCCGAAGAAGCCGAAGGCGGTCTAGTACGGTCACGTAAACCGGGACTGTAAAACAAACTTGACAGACCCCTCGCTGTGGCGGTGGAAGTTGACAGGCGTGACCGGTCGAGAGCCTCGCCGGCCGCGCCCGCCCTCTTGAGTGCCTTCGACTGGTTACGTTCGACGTGCGGTGAGGATGAGCCGTCTGGCGCCTAGCTCGTAGGGCGTGCCCTCCGGCCCGGCGTACCGCCTGATGGCGGTGAATCCGCCGTCTGTGAGCAGTTCGCCCAGTTGACCACTGGTGTAGATGTGGTGAATCGCGGCCGCATGGAGTTCCTCGGTGCCACGTTTGAATGCGTACCGACTGATCAGCCGGCTTGCCAACGGGTCGTACTCCAGGTTTGTCTCGACAGTGATATCTCCGGTCACCATGGTGCTCGGCTCACCGGTGTAGGTGGGCAGAATACTCTCGGCCGTCGCCCCGAAGTCGACGATCAGGCTGCCGCCAGGACGGATCGCCCGAGCCAGGCTCGCGATGAACTCCCGGGTGCCGGCCAGGTCCAGATAGCCGAAGCTGTTGCCCAGGCAGGCGGCCGCGTCGAACGAGCGATCCACCGGGATCGCCCGCATGTCCGCGAGCACGAACTCGACGTGTAGACCGGCCTGCTCTGCCGCCCGGCGGGCATGGTCAATGGCCTCGGCTGAGAGGTCGACGCCGGTCACCCGATGGCCGCGCCCGGCGAGAGCGATACTGTGCCGACCGCTGCCGCAGGGAACGTCTAGGATCCGGGCCACCGGCGGCAGACCGAGCGCGGCCTCGATGAACTCGACGTCAGCCGCGGTCATTTCGGGCGACGCCGCCCGCCGCCAGAACTCGTTCGGAAGTTCGGTAAAGAAGTCCGCGTACCACGCAGACGAGATATCATTTGACAACGCCAGAATCTCCTCATGGAGTACATCAACACGAAAAATTGATGTCACCAGGCACACCGAGGTCCGACGCTGGTCAGCAGTCGACCTCGATCACCACCACGCCATCCAGGCCGGCGGTGTCCGGTGGCCCGGGACAAGACCCGGGGCAACCATGGCTTCCTCCACGCAAGGCGTCGGGCCGCTCCCCGACGGACTGCCCCCAAACT
>NZ_CDWWEW010000493.1:0-3178 GCF_977966315.1 Frankia sp. CeRuru1 | reverse complement strand
ATCCAGTGCTGCTCCTCCAGGTCGTGGACGATCTCGATGATCAGGTTCTGGGTGACCGGGTCGGCCTTCTCGGTCGCGTCCATGCGGGTACGCATCCTCGTGACCACCCCGGCGAGGACCTCGGTCGTCTGCCGGATCACCTTCTCATCCGGGATGTACCCCACCTCCACTCCCGGCAGGTGGGTGCCTCGGGCGACCGTCGAGGACTGACCGTCCGGGTTGACCCCGATCGCGACGGCACGTTCGGCGGTGGCGTCCGCGTAACGACGCGCCAGGTCGACGACCTCGTCGAGTTGGCGATGCACACTGCGGAAGGTGCGCCCGGTGACGTTCCAGTGCAGCTGCTTGGCGGACAGGGACAGGTCGATCAGGTCGATCAACGTGCCCTGGAGGGCCTCACCGGTGACGCTTCGTGCCCCGTCGGACAACGGGCTGCGGATGGCGCTCATACTCGACCCCTCTCACGCCGGAGACATCTGCTCCCTGCGGCGTGCCCCGTGAAGAGATCCGTATGCGTCCAGAACGCCCCAGCGCCCAGCACAGCCCGACATCGCGAACGAGACACCTACCGAGACCTACCTCATCGAGACCTACATCATGAACGGAGCGCACGTCATGAACGGAGCAGACCCCGAACGTGAACGGGACACGTGAACGGGACAGCCGACGCGGCGGGACGCCGGAAGACGCCGGACGCCCAACTCAGGCCGCCCGGTCGACGACCGCGGCGCGGGCGGGAACCACCACGGTGGGCGCGCCGACCCGCGCGGGCACCGCCAGCTCGGCGAGCTCGAGATCCTCACTCACCTCGCGCAGCAGGTCCGCAAGCCGTACTCCCAGTGCGTCACAGATGGCGGCAAGCAGCTCGGAGCTGGCCTCCTTCTGCCCACGCTCAACTTCCGAGAGGTAGCCGAGCGACACCCGTGCCGCCGACGACACCTCCCGAAGCGTGCGGTGCTGATCCTGACGGCGGCGGCGCAACGCCTCGCCGAGCATGCGTCGGAGCAGGACCATCGAGCCTCCTCCTTCGTCCGCGGGATGCGTTCACCGTATACCCACCACCGCAACCATCGGGCCCTCGTTGATGGGACTGTAACTGTGTAAGCACCTCAGGTCCGGCGATTAGTCTCGCGCGTCAGGGCGCGCCGTCGCCGGTTGTGGTCATCTCGCTGCTCGGCAGCCCGGCGAGCAGCCGACGCACCAGGTCCAGCGCGGACACCACCGCGTAGGTGCGGATGCGCGGCCGGTCCCCGGGCAGCCGTACCGACCGGGTGACGGTGCCATCCGGTCCGGCCAGGCCGATATGCAGCGTGCCGACCGGTTTGTCCTCCTGCGGCCGCGGGCCCGCGACTCCCGTGGTGGACAACCCGTAGGTGGCGCCCAGCCGAGACCGGACCCCCGCCGCCATCGCGGCGGCCGTCCTCGACGACACCGCGCCCCCGGCGGCCAACAGACCCTCATCGACACCGAGCGCCGACGCCTTGACCTCCGTGGCGTAGGAGACGATGCCGCCACGGAACGCGGCGCTCGCACCGGGGACGTCGGTCAGCCGCCCGGCGAGCAGCCCCCCGGTGATGGACTCCGCGACGGCCAGCGTCGCCGACCGCTGGACCAGCAGCCCCAGGACCACGCCTTCGAGGGAGTCGTCCGCACCGCCGTACACCCCGGCGCCCAGCGCGGTCCGGGCCGCGGTCTCCACCGGTGCGATCAGCATCTCGGCCTCGGCCCGATCCCGGGCCCGGGCCGTGATACGCACCCGGGTCTGGCCACCGCTGGCCAGGAACGCGATGCGCGGATTGCCGATCGGGGCAAGCCGGTCGACCTCGTCCGCGAGGGCCTCGGCGACGGCCGACTCCCACATGCCCGCCGTGCGCAGCACCCGGTGGACGACCACCGCGGGCTGCCCGGCCCGGCGCAGGATGTCGGGCAGCACGCTGGCGGTGAACATGTCGTTCATCTCGAACGGCACACCGGGCATCGCGTAGACGACGCCGGTCCCGATCTCCATCCGTATCCCCGGGGCTGTTCCGGCGCCGTTCGGCAGCGGTTGTGCCCCCTCGGGCAGGTCCGCCTGCCGGTAGTTCATCTGGGGCACGCGCCGGCCACCGTCACCGCGGCCCAGGTCCCGGAACCGTCGCCGCAGCATCGACTCCAGGAAGTCGTCCCGGCGCAGGCCGACGCCGGCCGCGGCGGCGATGCCCTCGCGGGTCAGGTCGTCCTGGGTGGGACCGAGCCCTCCGGTCATGATGACGACGTCAGCCCGGTCCAGTGCCACCCGGATCGCCGTGGCGATCATGTCGATGTCGTCACCGACGACCGTCGACGTCGTGACGGTCACTCCGACATCGGCCAGCTGCCGACCCAACCAGGCCGCGTTGCCGTTGACGATGTCGCCGTAGAGAAGTTCGTCCCCCACCGCCAGCAGCTCAGCGCGCATCGGTCCGCCCCTCCGTCTTCCTGGTAGTCGGTCCGGCCGCCGTTGACGGGGCGGACCCGGCCGGCCCGGCCCCCCGGTGACGCACCGGGGGGCCGGTGCCGGGCGAGAGGCCGGTGGATGGCGCGCCCGTCGGCGGGGTGACACCGCCGGGGTCCCGCGCGGCCCGCCGCCGCAGCGCGAGAGCTCGACAGACATAATCGATCCCGGTGACCATGGCGACCACCACGCCAGCCGCGAGGATCACGGCCCGGCTCGTGGCGGCAACACCCGCCAGCGGAAGCACGTAGAGACCGATCGCGACGTTCAGCAGCAGGGTCTTGGCCTTGCCCCCACGGCTCGCCGCGATCACCCCGAAGCGGATCACCCACAAGCGCAGGAGGGTGACGCCGACCTCCCGCAGGAGGATCAGTACGGTGACCGGCCAGGGCAGCTCGCCGAGCACGGACAGCGAGATCAACGCGGCACCGGTCAGCGCCTTGTCGGCGATCGGATCGACCAGGATGCCGAAGTCGGTGACGAGGTGCCAGCGGCGGGCGATGGAGCCGTCGATCTGGTCGGTCACCGCGGCCACCGCATAGGCGCCGAAGGCGGCGTACCGCCAGGTATGCCCGTCGGGCCCGGCGAACAGGAAGACCACGAAGACCGGCACCAACACCAGCCGCACGATCGTCAGCAGGTTGGCGACATTAACCACCGGAGCCGCGGGGACCACCGGGGCCGCGGGGACCACCGGGGCAGAAA
>NZ_CDWWEW010000492.1:0-3192 GCF_977966315.1 Frankia sp. CeRuru1 | reverse complement strand
CCGCTAACTTGACAGCCCCTTCGCGCAATGCCTACATGGGTGGACCTAACGTGTCACCAGAAGAACCGCCTGATCTTGGTTCAGGGTCCCGAGATCACTGTCCGACCGGTCTCCACGAGGCTCCTGGCCAGGGGCGATGCCCCGTGAGCACCCAGCCGACCACCCCGCCGATTGAATCGAACACATGTTCCGTAGACCTGGCGGGTCCGAACGACACCGCCCGCATGGTGACCATGATCGTCGGAACCGTCGTCGGGCTCACTTTCCTCTTGGGGCTCGGCAATGTCGCCGCACTCGGCATCCGCCTCGGGGTCCCGACCTACGTCGCCATCCTCGTTGCACCCGCAGTCGATCTCTCCGTCGTCGGACTCCTCCTCGGCGCACGCCACCTCACCCTGCACGACGGACCCGCCGACGTCATCCGCGCCGCACGACGCCTACTGATCTTCGCAAGCACCGTCACGCTGGCCTTGAACATCACCGAGCCCCTCATCACCGGCCATTACGGCAAAGCAGCCTTCGACGCCGTCGGCCCCCTCCTGCTTATCGGATGGGCAGAAGTCGGCCCCGGTCTCCTCCAAGCCATCCAGACCACCGTCCCGTCCCGGAGCTTTTTCCCAGCAGCAAAGAAGGCCGACCGGCCACAGGATTCAGTAACGCCACCCACGATCGCGCGAAGCCGGCAGAAACCAGCAGGCGCCACATCACGTCAGACCGAGCGGGACGCACGCCAGCAGGACCTACTCCACCGCGCACGCGCCGAAGACGTCCTCCACTGGCAACACCACCACCGCCCCATCTCCGCCGAAACCCTCCGCAAGCGACTCAACGTCGGCACGGGCACCGCACGCAACCTGGTCGCTCACCTACGCCGAGACACCGGAGCCGCCGTCGATGACCGGTCACCACAGTCACCGACGTCGTGACGGTGAAGGCGACGCGGCGCGACATCCCAGCCGGGTGACCAGACGCATTCGAACATCCACATGAGCCGTGCAACGGGACGGGCACGGGCACGGGCACGGGCACGGTGCGATGGTCCGAGTGGCTGCGACACGGCCCGCCAGGCCGGCCAACCCAGATGATCTTCATCGTAAGATCGACCTCAGGAGGCCCCGTTCTGGCGCGCGAGGGAGCGTTGCGCGTACTGTACCACAGCCTGAAGCAGCATCAACACGGGTCACACCCGTGAATGGACACGCGGCACAAGGCTAGTCCGGCCTCCACCGCTTTGCGGTGGAGGCCGGCTGCCTTCCTGTCCCGTGCACCACCTGCGACGCTCCGACGCACCGCATGGGCGACCGGTCCGACGCGCCCGGATGGGGTGCCGAACGACCTGCGCGTACTGGCGACATGACCGTCGATGTTCGGTTTCTCCACCCCCGGCCGCGTAGGCCGCGGATCCGCGGGTTGCGGTAGACCCACCGGACAGCGAGGCCGATCACCTCCGGCAGAAGGCGGGACCCCGCGAACCCCGACGCCGGGACCGGTGGGCAGGCGCGACGTCGACGCGTCGCTCGATCATGACCGATCAGCAGCCGCGGGACAGCGGGTTCCACCGCCGCAACAATGCCCCGCCCTCTACCCGCGGATCATCCTGCCTGTACCTCTCGGGTGACTTCCTGCCTGTCCTCCGCACGTTCGTCTGGTGTGCTAGATCCGTAGTCTCTTGATCGGATGGCGTCGTAGCCGCTGGTTCGGGGAGTGTTCAGCCTGGCACGTTCTGGATCCGTGCAGGCCACAGCGGTACTCGACTACGGGCCCCCGAGCAGCGACAAACAGCTCGGCGTGCTGCCCGTTGTCCGTGACGTGCTCGCCCGCCTCGACCTGGTCGACACGATCGACCGGCTCTGCCCGATCCGCCGCGACGCCGGACTGACGCACGGCCAAGTCATTGGCGCGTTGATCGCCAACCGGGTCACCGAGCCGGCCGCGCTGGTCCGCGTCGAGGACTGGGCCGCGCAGTGGGCCGTCGAGGAGATGCTCGGCACCCCCGCCCACCTGCTCAACGATGACCGGATCGGCCGCGCCCTCGAGGCCCTCGCCGAGGCGGACGAGGCCGTCGTCGGCTCGATCGGCGCTACCGCGATCCGTGAGTTCGGGATTGACGTCTCGCAACTGCACTGGGACATGACGTCCATTTCGCTCTACGGCCTCTATGACCATCCCGAGGCCGGCGGCGACTACGCGACCCCGTCCTTCGGGCACCCGAAGGACGGCCGCACCGACCTGCGTCAGGTCCAGGCCGGCCTGGCCGTGACCGCCGACGGTGGCATCCCCGTGCTCGCCCGCGCCTACGACGGCGGCGCCGCGGAGATCAGCCAGGTCGACGAGGCGATGCGCGCGCTGCGCGACCTCGCCGGGCCGCGCCGGTTCCTGCTCGTCGGCGACCGCAAGCTCGTCTCCTACCGCAACCTGGCCGCGATCGACCAGGCGGGCGTGCGGTTCGTCGCCCCGGCCCCGCGCTCGATCGTGGGGCCGGCGGTGCTCGCCGCCCAGGACGTCGCGACCGCGGCGATCGTGGACTACACCCCGGCCCGCGAGGCCGACCTGTTCGCCCACCAGCGCGACCTGCACCGGGTCCGCGAGGGCACCGTCACGCTCAACGGCCCGACCGCCGCCGACCCGCCGGCCACGTTCCGGGCCGTGTTCGCCCACTCTGTCCGCCGGGCCCAGGCGTCGCGTGCCGCCCGCGAAGCCGCGATCGAGAAGGCCCGGACCGACCTGGCCCAGGTCCACCGCAACCTCGGCAGCCGCTACTACCGCGACCAGGACGCGGTCGCCGCCCGCGTCGCAAAGATCACCGCCGAGCGGAAGGTCGGTCGCTGGCTGCGCGTCCACACCGACACCGACCCGGACACCGCAAAGCCGCTGCTGGTCTGGCACTTCGACGCCGACACCCTCGCGGTCGACGAGGCCGCCGACGGCTGGTTCGCGTTGCTGACGAACCTCACCATCGACGAGGCCGACGCCGGCGAGGTCCTGGTGAAGTACAAGGGGCAGGAAGCCGTCGAGCGCCGCTACTCGGCGCTCAAGGGCCCCCTCGGAGTAGCGCCCGTCTTCCTGCAGAACCCGAAACGGATCCACGGCCTGCTACACCTGCTGTGCCTGTCGCTGCTGGTCTGGGCGCTCATCGAGCGAGAAGCCCGCCGCGCCGCCGGCCCCGGCCGCAAGGTCGACGGCCTCTACACC
>NZ_CDWWEW010000491.1:0-3193 GCF_977966315.1 Frankia sp. CeRuru1 | reverse complement strand
AGTCTGCGCTGTGGTGATCTGCGCACTGTCAGCCAGTGTATCCACGCTCGGTATTCAGCCTCGTATCTATTCCGAACTGTAGATCGGCGTCAGCGTACGTCGGGGCGTCCCGGACCTGCGCCCATCACAGCCGACGTGGTGGGCAAGGACGGCCGTCCTGGTAACGACTCGACGGGAAGGACACCATGACGTCAACAAGCGAGATCGTGAGGAAGCGGGGAGACGGTGGGAGCGCTCTGCTGTTCGGGGCGGTGCGCTTCGAGTCCGGCGGAAGCGGCCTGATCCGGGAAACCGTGGTTGCCTTCCGGTCGGCGGCCGACGCCGACCGCTACGCGACCGAGCACGGGTGGGCGGAGCATCAGGTGTGTCCGCTTCGGTTTCTGGTCGGCGGTCCGGCATCCGGTGCTGGGTGGATGGTGTCTGGTGGAACGGTGGAGCACCTGCCTGAGCGACCGCGGGAACTGCGGTGACCCCCTCGGTGACCGAGACGGAGAAGGGCCGTGGTGGCGTTCCGCGGCCGGCAGTGGTGAAGGTGCCATGGGGGTCCGGGGAATGGGCGCTCGCGGTACAGCCCGGATCGGGCGTCGCGGACCTCCTCCGCGCGCTCGGGGAACTGCCCGGGGAAGTGGAGTTCGCCGCTGCTTTCGGGGATGTTGACGTGGTCCTCGTCTACCGGCTGCCGGGGGACCTGCCGACCCGCCGCCACCTGTTGACCCTGCACGGCTCGGTGCTCGACATCCCGGACGCAGCGCCGGACCGGTCGCGGTGGATGACCTCCGGCGAACGGCAGGCGTTCCGCGCGGGCTACGACGAAGCCCTCACCACCGTGCGCCTGTTCGTCAGCCGGCTCGCGGGCGCCACCGACCAGGACCTTCCCCCGGGAGGAACACCGTCCGGCTGACGGATGACCTGTGTCTCGGCCGATGGGCCGGACCCGATAGCGGAGCTACACCGTTGTCGGATCCGGCCCATCGCTGATTTCGGCCTGCTGGTCCCCGTCCCGGACGTCACGGACCGCGGTGGGGACCCGCAGGTGGGCGCCGATGTCGGCCATGCGGCGCTCGATCCGCAGCAGGACATCGAGGATCTGCCGGTCTATCGGCGGTGCCGGGGACGTGACCGCGGTGGGCGGGGCTCCAAGTAGCACCACAAGCAGATGGTCATCTGCCCACCCGAGCGCGCGGGAGATGGCAACGAGGGTGCTGTCCTGGGCTCGGCGGCGGCTCGTCCCGCGCTGTAGCTCGCGCAAGGTGGCCACCGACACCCCGGACGTGGTGGCGAGCGCCTGCTGAGTGATCCGCTGTTCCCGCATGCGAGCGTTGATCGCCTGACCGACCGCGGGCCAGTCCTCGCCTGTCGCAGTGTCGCGCAGCATCGTGGCCGACCCCTTCCCCGTTGTTTGTCGACCGTCAAACAATAGTGGCTGGCGAGTGCGGTCCGGAAGGCTCCCGCAACGCTGAGCGCATTTCTATGGCGGCACGTTATATCGAGCCGTATATGCGCTTGGCGAGCGCTCGGCGAGCGGCGCATTGTGGGTGCTGCCCGACAGCGGCCGGACCACCGGCCACGAGGGCGACTCTAACGGAGGCTGATCGTCGATGGCGGTTCCCACGCGTATTCCGGTGCGTTTCGAGGACGTCTTTCCTGCCGGCGCGTTCGTGCTGGGGGTGGAGGCGGCGAGTGACTACGACAAGGTGAAGGCGGGCCTGTCGGATGTGCAGGCGCGGGACAAGGACACCGGCGAGCGGGTGTTGGTGGTGCGGGTGCTGGACGCGGACCCCGCGGCCCGACAGGCGGAGGTCAAGGTCAAGATCACGGCGGAGGTGCAGCCGGTTCCCCCGGAGGTGCTGCCGGGTACGCCCTTCCGGCCGGTGATGTTCGAGGGCCTGACGGTGACGCCGTGGGTGGACACCACCGGGTCCCGTCCGCGCCAGGGGTTCGCGCTGCGGGCCGGGACGATGCAGGCGGTGGGCACGTCGGGCCGTCGGGCGTCGGCGGTGGCAGCGTGAGCGGCCACGACGTGAGCCGCAACGCGGCGAGGGCGTCGTACTGGTCGCTGGTACTGGGCGTGCGGACCGACTGGTCGGTGACCTGCCACACCTACCCGAACCGCCCGCCGATCCTGGCGGTCGACGCGGGCGGGACGAGCCTGGCCCTCTCGGCCGCCGCCGATGTCCCGGCCGGAAACCACATCGAGTTCGCGTATGCATTGCTGGCGGCGGTGAACGAATACCTGATCGTCTGCGAAACCCGCCAGCTCGACGCCGAAGAGGCGGCGAACGCCGCCGAGAACTCCGCGGACGCGGTCGAGAGTCGCGCCGCGTAGCCTTCGCTCCTTCTTTCCGTCGGCGGCCTGGCTTTCTCGCTCGGCCGTCCGCTTGATTCCCCCCTCCCGACCCTGTGGTTCGCGCGCTCGAAAACGAGTGGTATTTGTCATGTCCAGAATCAACGGCGATCGTCCCGGCCCCCGGGTTCCCACCCGCACCGACAAGATGCGGGTGCCGCTGTGGATGCTGCTGCTCGCGGTCGCCTGCAAGGGCCTATGGCTGGCGGTCCGCTGGTGTTTCCGGCACCGTGTCGCTGTCGCGGTCACGGTGGGCCTGCTGCTGTTCACCCACCGCTTCGGCCTGGTGGGTCTGGGCGCGCTGGTCGGCGGGCTCGTCTTGGTGGCCCTCGGCTGGCGGCGGGTGCATCCGCGGTCGCTGGCCTGGCTGGGGCATTGGGCACTTGGTCGGGTGCGGCTGGCGATCGTGTACCGCTGGCGGTGGCGTTCGGCGATGGTGCACACCGACCTTGCCATCCGGATGCCGACGTCCAACGCCGATCAGGTGACGTTTGATGAGTACTTTCCGCGGATCCGCACGATCCGTTCCTCCCGCGTCGTCGATGTACTGCGGGTGGAGCTGCTGCCGGGCCAGACCCCGGAGCAGTGGGCGGAACAGGCCGAGGCACTACGCCACATCTTCCGGGCTCGCCGCTGCCAGGTGCAGGCGGAGACGTTCCGTTTCGTCCGGGTGCATTTCCACCGCCGTGACCCGCTCACCCGGCCGGTTCTGCCGGCCGACCTCGACGGACCGGACTCGGATGGTGCCGGCGCTGCTCGTGACCCTGGCAGCGTCAACACCGACGGTCCGCGTCAGGTCGCCCCGGACCGGGGTCTGGTCGCTCGGCTCGTGGCCGGGCTGTCCTCGGT